>JAADHT010000110.1 GCA_013151705.1 Kiritimatiellota bacterium
CGATATTGATATCGCTTTTCGTCCGCGGCGGAACCTGAATTCCCGAAATGCTTCTTGTCAAAGTGAAGTTTTAAGTTATACACAGTACTAGCTCTATATTCCACGGATCCACCGGTTTCCCGCCCGAGGATTAGGGATTAAAGAATTGTGGCGGCAATGGTCTCATTAACAAATTTCTTCGCTATTAACCCGACAATTAAATATTTGACATTATTTAATTCGTCTGAGACAAGACGGCAAAGGGGGAATTTCAGCGTTTTTGGAATCCGGTGATTGCAAGGGAGTTGAATCGGGGGTAGATTCCTCGACGAGTACCGCTTCGGGTTCGTTAAGGGTAGGAAAGGTTGCCTGTTGCCTAGCGATCGGATGCCAATGGTGGAAAAGGCGGTTTCAGGGGAATGAATGTCTTCGGTTCGACGATTTCCCGCTTCGACTCGAATATGAATTGGTCGAATCATTTTTTATTGAGAGGTATGAATGGAAGTCCTTTTCACATGCGGATTGGCGCTGCTTGAGATGACTTTCATCTTCGCCGCCTTGATGCTGTTGCATGCGTTGCGCAAACAAATTGGTCCCCAATCATTCTATTTCTCGCTGGGTTTGCTTCTCATATTTACCCAACTGGTAGGTGCCACCGAGCTGAAGATTTTGGTTTCCAAGGATTCCGAGGAGTTGGATTTCTACATCGCGCAAACCGTGTTGTTTCTACCGTATCTTGCCATCTTGCTGACCGTCTACGTCACCGAGGGAACTCTCGCCGCGCAACGGATGATCATCGGCGCGATGGCCGCGCTGGGACTTTATCTTTATTTGAGCAAAATAACAGCCGTGCAATGCGGATGGGCCGGGAACAGTATTTCGCAAGGACCGTCGGCTGACTCCTTGGAATACCTTCTTTTTCAAAGCAAACGCTCCTTGGCCAGCTCGATATTGGCGCAGACCCTGGATCTGTTTTTGATTCCCATATTCTTTCAACGCCTCCAAAACTTGAAATGCCGCCTTTTCATATCAGTGTTGGGCGCTTTGATGTTGACGCAGATGATACATTCTCTCGTCTATATTTCGGCGACCTTCTGGGGACAGCCCGCATGGTGGTACCACATAACCTCTTCCTATGTCGCCAACATTCTGGCGACATTCTGGCTTAGCATGCTGGTGACGCTGTACCTCTCCAAAATCGAGAGGGAGCGTCCGGGCGAGGGGCGCGGCACATTGGACATCGTATTCGCTTTTTTCGGAGCGTACGGAAAAGCGCAGATGCTCCAGAAAAATCTCCAAGAGTGGACTGGAAGATACAGAATGGTGGTGGAGAACGCCAGCGATTTGATCCTTGTGCTGGACAAGGACGAGACGATACTAGACGCCAATCTCGCGGCGATGAGAATCTTCAAAATTCTGGCTAGCGAGCGAATCATAGGGAAAAAATTCCCCACCGATTTCATGCCGGTCGGCGAACGCGCCGGGGCGGCAGCCAAACGCTGGAACGAGCAAATAAACAAGGGAATGACCGAAACCCAGCACATAAAAAACATTCCAATCATCGCAGTTTCCGCCACAGGCGACGATATCGACCTTGAAATATCCATTTCCCGCACGAAGATCGAGGAGAATGACATCAATATCGTTTTCGGACGGGATGTTACAGAGCAGAACCGTTTGAACAGGGAGCGTGAAAATCTTAGAGACCAACTTCATCATGCGCAGAGACTTGAATCCGTCGGACGCCTGGCGGGTGGAGTCGCCCACGACTTCAACAACTATCTCCATGCGATTCAGGGACATTTGGACATACTTTTCTATATGCACGATATCAACGATGAAAAGGTGGAGAGTCATTTGGAGAGTATAGATAAAATAACAGGTCAAGCGGCCGAGCTGACGCATAAACTCCTGGGATTCGCGCGTAAGGGGAAATATATCGACACTAAAATCGAAATGAACGAATTGATAAATGAATCCATAGATCTTTTCATGCCGGCATCACAGAGAAACATAGACCTGCATTTCACAAGCAATTTGCCGGAAGTGTTTATTCAAGGCGACAAGGTGCAAATGCAACAGGTGTTCTTGAACACCTTGATCAACGCGAGGGACGCTCTTGAAAACGTGTCCGACGAAAAAATGCGCATAGATATATACCTTGATGAGGCCGTCGATTCGATTGCCGGCCTTTCTAGAAGAGAAAAAACAATCAAAGACATCAATCTTAAGGATTATATTTGCGTTCAGGTGATCGATACGGGAACCGGTATGGACAAAAAAACTCTGGCACAGATATTCGATCCGTTTTTCACCACCAAGCCGATAGGGAAAGGCACGGGAATGGGCTTGTCCATGGTCTACGGCACAATAACGAACCATGGCGGAGTGATAGACGTGCAAAGCAAACGGGGAGAGGGGACGACTTTTTCATTTTTGCTTCCAAAAGCTACGTGAAGCATATGACAATCTTGTTGAAAAAGTTGGGAATGACGGAGAGACAACCAAAAATGGAATGAAATTGCTCGTTTTTTCTTTTTGACCGCTCGAAGAGCCTTCGCAGAGATTTTATGCCGACATAGAAGAGGAACGGCGCCAGAATGGCCGTCAGAAGCTGGAAGTCCGCGAGAATCGCCAATACGGCTTGTTTGCGGCTGACGAACGGCTCAGCGTATTCGTCTGGGTCGGGTTTGCCGGATTTCAAGACGGCGTTGCATTTCCTCGTCTCTTCATCGAGATCCAAGTCTCCCCTAATGGCGCTGGCTGGCGCGCTTTCGTCGTTTGACATCAATTCCGGTTCACATTCGGCATTCGGCGCCTCTGTTTCCTCGGGTTCCAGCGGTTCTCCGGTTATAGCGCGTAGAATCATGAATTGAATCAAGCATCCCTCGCCCCAAACGGGAATCGGAGGCTGCTTTGGAATCCGCTATCCTTATGTACTCGTCATTTAGGATTTGAGCTAGAATCTTGGCGGACTCTAGTACTGCGTATAACTTAAAACTTCGCTTTGATTGCGAATCTCATGGATGCCAAGTTGTTTCGGAGTCAAAGGCTGCTACCGCGGTA
>JAADHT010000046.1 GCA_013151705.1 Kiritimatiellota bacterium
TGTCCCGTGAAAATCGTTACCGCTCTACCCATCTCTCTCTCCTTGTTCGATATTATCCCGCTTTGCTGTTCCGTCGTCGCATCCGAGTAGGATTCGAGTAATCCGCCGAGGCGGATCACTCGAATCTGAAAATATTCGAATTTCGCAACTACTCAGCACCTGTTTTAACCACCCGCCTTCGCTCTCGCAAGCTATGGCGTGGCATGCTAACAAATCAATGTTTGGCGGTCCGAACCGGACCGCCAAACGGTGTTGCTTTAAAAAATTACAAGCTGAACGTTCCACCGTTTATGTTGAACGGGGGGAACATTGATTTCTCCCAGTTAGCGTTCGTTGGTGAAAGTTAGTGGTGAATAGGGTTCTCCCATTTTAGACCCTTTTCGTATAGGGGCTACACCTTGAAACTGGTCCATTTCTTCTCGCTGGCCGCGCTTTCTACTACGGTCTCTATGAAAGCCATGCCTCTCACGCCCGCGTCCACTCCCGGAAAGTCGAGAGCGAGCTCGTTCGGAGTCTCGCCTTCAAGCGCGGCGAAAATGGTGTCAGAGAAATTCAAATAGTTGTTGGCGAAAGCTTCGAAAAACGCTTCCGGATGCCCCGTGGGAATGCGCGTGCAACGAGCCGCGGCGGCGCTTTTTTCCGTCACGTAATCATAAGCTCTGTCCCATATCTCGACTGGCGTTCCCAGCCCTTTCACCAGAAGTTGGTTTGGACGCTCTTGATGCCATTCGACGCTTTTGTCGGTTCCGTACACCCATATCGCCAGATCATTTTTGGTTCCTATCGACACCTGGCTGGCTTGCAGCAGCCCTTTTGCTCCATTGTTGAAACGCAAAAGGCAATTGCCGTCGTCGTCCAGGAGCCTGCCGTCGATGAAAGTAGTCAAGTCGGCGCAGATTTCCGTAATTGACAAGCCCGAAATATATTCCGCGAGATTCGCGGCATGCGTTCCGATGTCTCCCATGCATCCCGCCACTCCGCTTTGCTTGGGGTCCGTGCGCCACGACGCTTGTTGCTGTCCCTCTTTCTCGATCGGCCTCGCGAGCCATTCCTGCGGGTATTGAACTACGATTTTCAAAATTTCGCCCAAATCTCCCAATTTGACCATGTCCTTGGCGAGTTTCACCATCGGGTATCCGGTGTAGTTGTGCATCAATCCAAATACTTTTCCGGTCTTGTCAACCAGCGATTTGAGTTCCTTGGCCTCCGCTAGCGTCATTGTCATTGGTTTCTCGCACATTACGTTGAATCCGGCCTCGAGACACTCCTTGGCGATGGGAAAATGCCAGTTGTTCGGGGTGACTATGGTTATGAAGTCAACGGGATCCTCACGCTGAAGCTCCTTCTCTATCATCTCTTTGTATTCGCGGTATGTCCTGTCCGGCGCTACGCACAGGGATGTCCCCATCTCAAGGCTTTTCTCGGGATCTATGTCAAACGCTCCCGCCATCAAGTCGATGCGACCGTCCAGCCTGGAAGCTCTGCGGTGAACCTCGCCTATAAAAGCTCCGGGACCTCCGCCAACCATTCCCATTCTCAGTTTCCTTCTCATTTTCCAATCCTCCTTAATGAAAAAACAAATATCAACGCCAGGTGCCGCGTACAACTTCCTATTTCGACGACCGCCGCAAAACGCGAATGTGAAACACGGTTTTCTCCATCGGGGGAACTCTATCACGACTTTTGAAGACTGGCAAGTCCAATTCCGCTTTTTCCGGATCGCGGGAGTTGTCGGAAAGTGTCGGTTGAAGCTGTTAGTCCGACAATAAAACGTTTGACATGCCCGCTATTTTCTCGCATATCCGATTCCCGGGCCAAATCCGACTGACGCTCGCTCAGATTTTTGCAACTGGCTCTACCAAAAACGAATTGACCAAATGACGGCGGCCGCGAGAATCGCGGCCTGCGTTGCCGACAAAACTATTATGATTGATGTCCTGGCGATCTCCTTCTCTGAAATGTCGGCGGGAGCGTCTTTATCGCCGATCCACTCGGATTTGCCCGGCTCGCCATCGTACCAGCATGGCCCACCGAGTCTGCGTCCCAACGCACCAGCCATCGCCGCCTCGCTCCAGCCGGAATTAGGACTCGATGTCTTTTCGTGATATTTCCAAGCTGTTTTCAATGTGTTGGCGAAAGAGCATTTCGGCGCGAATATCGCGGAAACCGCTATGAGAGGTGCCGAGAGACGCGCCGGAATGAAGTTCAAAACGTCGTCCAGCCTAGCCGCGAACCATCCGAAATCCGCGTATTTCGCGTTTTTGTATCCCACCATCGAATCCATCGTGCTTACGACCTTGAAAAATACCATTCCGGGAATTCCGAACGCGGCGTAGAAAAGTAGCGGCGCGAT
The DNA here is from genome assembly GCA_013151705.1 of Kiritimatiellota bacterium. Taxonomy (GTDB): domain Bacteria; phylum Verrucomicrobiota; class Lentisphaeria; order Victivallales; family JAADHT01; genus JAADHT01. Next base: position 2,354 of record JAADHT010000046.1, read on the forward strand.
TATTCCGTCGGTCAGGTTCTCGGCGAGGCTTTCCGCGGCCGCCCTTCCGCACCCGTTCAAATCCAACCGCTCCACGTCGCGTCCCACCATCATCGAAACGGCCTTCCTAGCGTCCGGCAAGTTGTCGTTGGCGATCGCCGCCGCGACCTTCCGCCCGTGTGACAACAAATCCCGGACCGCGATATGCGTGTATCCGATGAAGACATACCACAAGTCGGCGAATATCGAATGATTGTAATGAATCAGCAGTTCGCGGGCGCCGATCGCCGCGGTTCCAGCGCAAACCAACACAAGCGGAACCAGCAGAAAGCCGCCGAATCCGCCGTCCAACCCGACGGAACGAAGGATTTTCTCGAAAAGGGAGATCAAGTGCCCGTACAATCGGATTGGATGCCAGAAATAGACCGGATCCCCGAACAGGAGGTCTAAAAGCAGAAAAGCCGTCATTATCTGTATTGCCGTCATCCAGTCGTCCCGTTTGATCCCCAGCCAAAACTCCATTTGATTCCGGTCGATAGACTAGTACTGCGTATAAACTTCAAAGGACGCAAAGGACGCTGTGCGTCGAAATATTAACGCGTTGAGAAGCGTAAAGCACCCCACAAAACGACAAATTCCTATATGATTAACTTATCTACAGGTTGAATATTGACCGCATGCCATTGTTTTTTTAGAGAGTGGCTTTGTA
>JAADHT010000001.1 GCA_013151705.1 Kiritimatiellota bacterium
CCTCAGGCGAGACGGATTCCGCTCAAAACGACTTGCTCGAAGCGGTCACCAATGACACCGCTTGCGTTTTGACGCAGTATCCCAACGTGTTCGGCACCGTCGAGGAATGGACGGACGCCGTTGAGAGAATACATGAGAAAAAGGTTTTGGCCGTCTGCTCGACCTACCCGTTGTCGCTTGCGATGTTGAAACCTCCCGGCGAGATGGGATTCGATATCGTCACCGGCGAGGGACAGAGCCTGGGGATTCCGTTGAGTTTCGGAGGTCCCTATCTTGGATTTATGGCGACCTCCAAAAAGCTTGTCAGGAAAATGCCCGGACGCGTTGTCGGACGGACCGTCGATTCCGAAGGGACTTCGGGTTTCGTCCTCACCTTGCAGGCGCGCGAACAACATATTCGGCGCGAATCCGCCACTTCGAACATCTGCTCCAACGAGAGTTTGTGCGCACTCTCCGCCCTCGTCTATATGACGACGGTCGGCAAAGAGGGATTGGTTGAGATTGCTGAATTGTGCGCCGCCAAGGCGGTGTTCGCCCGCGACGCTATTCTAGCGATAGACGGTGTCGAGCCGGTTGGCGGCGACGCCTTCTTCAACGAATTCGTCGTGCGTCTGCCCGGGGACGCTTCAGAAATCGTTGGGGCGATGATCGACAAAGGGTTCGCGGCGGGCTTTCCGCTGGGGCGGTACTATTCCGACAGAAAGGATCAGCTTTTGGTGGCTGTGACCGAGAAACGCACGCGTGAAGAGATAAAAGCGCTAGCCAACGCTTTGGAGGCGGTGTTATGCGACTAATTTTCGAAATAAGTAAAAAAGGACGCCGGGGCTCCTCGCTGCCGGGCATGGACGTGCCAAAGATGAACGCTATTCCCGCGGGATTGAGAAGGACCGCGGCGCCGGCGCTGCCGGAGGTCACGGAGCAGGAGACTGTGAGGCATTTCACCCTTCTCAGCCGTAAGAACATGGGAGTTGACACGAATTTCTATCCGCTCGGCTCCTGCACGATGAAATACAATCCGAAATTCCACGAGCGGGTGGCCGCTTTGCCGGGATTCGCCGATTTGCATCCATTGCTTCCGCAGTTGCGGAACGGCGGAGCCCTCACGCAAGGGGCTTTGGCGGTGATCTACGAGCTTGAGCAGTCGCTTAAAAAGCTTCTGGGCTTCACTCGTTGCACGATGCAGCCTTTGGCGGGAGCGCATGGCGAGCTCACCGGAGTCATGTTGATCGCCGCGTACCACAAAGATCGGAAAGACGGGAAACGCAAAATAATGCTCATTCCCGACTCCGCGCATGGCACAAACCCCGCCACCGCGACCATGGCCGGCTTCACAAGCGTCACGCTGTCCTCGGACGACCAGGGCAACGTCGATATGACGGCTTTGCGCGGACTCCTGTCCGACGAGGTCGCCGGATTGATGCTCACCTGCCCGAACACGGTCGGGTTGTTTGACAAAAACGTGAAAGAGGTGTGCGATCTGGTGCATGAGGCGGGCGGACTTGTTTACGGCGACGGGGCGAACATGAACGCTATTCTCGGCAGGTTGCGCCCAGGAGATCTCGGGTTCGACGTGATGCATGTCAATCTGCATAAAACCTTCTCCACGCCCCATGGCGGCGGCGGTCCCGGGGCCGCTCCGGTCGGCGTGAATGAGAAGCTGGTTCCTTTCCTGCCGGTGTCCCAAGTCGCTAAACGCTCCGACGGCACATACACGCTGGAGTATTTCCACAAGGACTCCATCGGCTACATAGCTCCCTTCTACGGGAATTTCGGGATTCTACTCAGAGCCTACGCCTATATTTTGACGTTGGGCCGCGGCGGACTCAAGCGCGTGTCGGAAAACGCCGTGATAAGCGCCAACTACGTCCGCGCGAGACTCGCGCCCTATTTCGACCAAAAATACGACCGAGCCTGCATGCACGAATGCGTTTTCGCCGGCACGCGGCAAGCGGAAAAGGGAGTTCACACCTTGGACATGGCGAAGGCGCTTATAGACCGCGGTTTCCATCCGCCGACCATTTACTTCCCGCTGATCGTGCCGGAGGCGCTGATGATCGAACCGACGGAGACCGAGTCGAAAGAGGAGATAGACTCTTTCATCGACGCGTTGATCGAAATCGCGAAACTCGCGGATTCGAATCCGGAAGAGGTTGTGAAATGTCCGGTTACGACTTCCGTGCGCAGATTGGACGAGACGAAAGCGGCGAGGGAACTCGATTTGGCGTGTCTGGAGTAAACACGGCGGAGAACAAGCGCGTCCCGCCTAGTTTTTGGAATTATTTTGTATCAGTATGATTTTCGAGTACTTGAAAAAATATTTCGGAACACCTGATCAGGAGCAAGTTGCAAAAGTCCGAGCGAACCGTGTTCGAGCGTCTTTCAACACCACAAGAGATATGAAAACTAAAACAGCGATAACCATAATCGGATGCGGAGTTGGAAGTCATTCCATCACTCCGGCGTTGTCGCGGCTAGCGGCGGAGTCCGACACGCTTCTAGGCGGCGCGCGTCTGCTCGAGCTTTTTCCCGACTTCACAGGCGAGAGAATAACGCTTGGAGCCGACTTGGAAGGGACGATAAAGCGGGTCGCCGAAAATCTTGATTCCCACGGCCGCGTGATTGTGCTGGCATCCGGCGACTCCCAGGTTTTCGGAGTGGCGAAGACGATCGCGAGGTTCGTCGGCGACGATTACTTGACGATATTCCCGAATATCACGGCGGCGCAGGCTTTGATGGCCGAACTGAAACTTCCATCGACCGAGAACGCGCGGCTTTTCAGCGTTCATGGCTCGCAAATTCCGGCACTTCCATGGCGCTCGATATTGTCGTCGGAGTTGTCTGTCGTTTACTGCGACTCCGGGACTCCCGCCTCGCGTGTGGCTGAATTGTTGATCGAGAGGTTTCCGGCCTGCTCGGCCCGGAAAGGAGTCGTAGGGGAATTTCTGGGTTCGGAGAAACAGCGCGTCGTATCAGCGTCTTTGAGGGAGTTGGCGGCGCTGGACTGCGCGGGCATGTCCCTTCTTCTATTGCCCCCCGTC
>JAADHT010000095.1 GCA_013151705.1 Kiritimatiellota bacterium
CCGTGGTCAGACGCTCGTCGATGTAATCGACGGGAAGGAATGTCGTCTCCGCGATGGCCGTTCCCAGTTTTCTCGCGGCGGCGGCGCTGTCGCCTTCGTTCCCGTTCATATGTTTCGGAAGCCCGAGAACGATCAGCTCCACTTTTTCCGTCGAGCATATATCCGCGATTATCGCGAGGCATTGTCCCAGTGGTTCCGCCTGAATGAAATTCCGAGGATGCGCTATCGTTCCGGAGAAGTCGCTCAACGCGACACCTATTCTAACGCTGCCGTAGTCCAAGCCCAAGACTGTCATTGTAATTCTCCGGAGTATCGACGAGCTGCCGGATCTTTAATGTTTCCGCGGAAAAACGTCGGGTGGATGGGGAGACGCCTTAGCGACACCACGAGAGAACATTGGATCAAGTGAGGCACTTGAAAAACGCTTTTTCGTCGCCGAACCGTTTCGAGATGGTCGCGCATGGTCTCTGTCGTGAAAAGATACGCTTTGGTCACAAGTATTCCTTCAGGGAATCGTCATCAGCTAGTTTGTGGACGATCTCCTTGACCCGCTGCGCGGATTTGGATCGGCAGACCAGTGTCGCGTCATCGGTATGCACTATTATCAGATCGTCGATATCGATGGTCGCGATAAGATGCGGTGATTCTCCGACTATTATGGAATTCTTTGTGTTTACTCCAATGTGGTTGGCTTTGACAACGTTTCCGTCGGAATCGGCGACGAGTTGGTTTCTCAACGCCGTCCAACTTCCAACATCGTCCCAGTCGAACGCGCATTCCGCGACGACCACGTTGTCGACTTTCTCCATGATGGCGTAATCTACGGATATCTTCTCGAAGGAGGCGTATAGAGGCTTCAAGTCGTCTTCAAACGTGTTTTTCTCTATTGATTTTATTATTGCTTTCGCTCCGTTTTCCAGATTCGGAGCGTATTTTTCGAAAGCGTTGAAGATGGTGGAGACGGACCAGGCGAACATGCCGCTGTTCCATTTGTAGCAAGCGGCTTCGATAAACGCCCGAGCTGTTTCCGAATCGGGCTTCTCCCTGAATCCGGCGCTTTCGTAGAACGTCGTGGCGCAATCAACGGAAAGGGGAGCGCCGCATTTGATGTATCCATAACCTGTGCTTGGAAATGTTGGGTTCACTCCTATCGTCACTATTTTTCCCGAAGCCGCGAGTTTCGCGCAATCCGATAGGACAACGTTCAACGCCTCTTTGTCTTTGATCACGTGATCGGCGGGAAGAACGAGCATCACGGCGTTTGGATCATCCGTTTTCGACGCGACCAAAGCGGCGGCCAAGGCCACGCAGGGAGCCGTGTCGCGCCCTATCGGTTCTCCCACTATGTTTTCATTCGGAATATCCAAAAGCTCGCGCATCGGCGAAACGTAGTCCTCGTTTGTGACCACGATGATATTGCTCGGCGGCACGAGAGGGGTTAGCCGCGCGACCGTCTGCTCGATCAACGTCAAATCACCGATCAAACGCAACAACTGCTTCGGCCGGGCGGCTCTGCTTTGAGGCCAGAACCGCTCGCCTTTCCCCCCGGCCATAATAACAGCGAAAATCGCGGAGTTTGGCATTGATCAACCTCCACCGAGTTTTTTGACGATACTGATGAGAGGCAGGAACATTGCGATGACTATCGAACCGATGACGACGGCTAGAAACATAATCATCAAAGGCTCGATCATGGATGTCAAAGCGTCAACAGCCAAGTCAACCTCCTCATCGTAGGTGTCGGCTATTTTAGCCATCATTTCCGGCAATTTACCGGTTTCCTCCCCCACCTCGATCATACTTATGACCATGGATGGGAAAATCTTCGTTTGGTCCAGCGGTGGCGCCATCGGCTCTCCTTCCTTCACCGCGTCGTGCACCTTCTGGACCGCACTGGACACCACTTCGTTGCCGGCGGTGTCACGTACGATCTGCAAAGCCTGCAAAACAGGCACGCCCGCCCCCATGAGCGTGCCCAGCGTTCGTGAAAATCTGGATATGGCCGATTTTGAAATTATCGGCCCGAACAACGGCGCGTTGTATTTCATCCAGTCGAATATCCATCTGCCCTTTTTTGTTGAAACGACGATTTTAAAGAGAATGAAAGCTCCGATGAGGGTGCCGATGATAGGCACTAGATTGTTCATCAAAGTGTCACTGAGTCCCATGACTTGATCGGTCAGCCAGGGAAGCGGCTCGCCATTCAACATCTCTTGGAAAATCTTTTTGAATTTAGGTACGATGAAGACGAGCAGGGCGCTTGTGATGCCTATGGCCATGATCATAACCATCACCGGATAAACCATGGCGGATTTGATTTTTCCGGCCATACGCATGGCTTTCTCCATAAACGCGGCGAGACGGTCGAGAATCCCCTCCAACGCCCCTGCCGCCTCTCCAGCCTTGATCATGTTCAAATACAGTTTGTCGAACGATTTCGGGTTTTGCGCTAATGATTCGGAGAATGTCAATCCGCCTTCCACGGCTGCTGACGTCTCGCCGAGTATTTTTTTCATGATCGGGTTTTTGGTCTGATGCTCCAATGTTTTCAAGGACCTGACAAGGGGGAGTCCGGCATCCAGGAGGATGGCCAACTGGCGAGTCATTATCGTCAAATCCTTCTTTTTGATGACGGGTGTGCCGATGTTTATCTGACTGAGGCTCGAGAGCATCGACCCGCCTTTCTTCTTTCCTCCACCTCCGCCACCGCCACTTGACTTTTTAGCGCTGCTGGTTCCTTTCGCCGCCTTTATGGAGGTAGGAAACATTCCTTGTTCTTTTAGAGCCGCGCCGACCGCTTGTTCGTTGTCGGCATCCATCTTGCCTTTCTTCTCTTTTCCGCTCGAATCCATCGCGGTGTATTGAAAAATCGGCATAATAGACCTCCCTTTTCTATTTCTGTTGAACTTAATCCGCCCTGGCGGAGACTTTGCGATTCGGACATGCAACGCTCAATATCGAAGGCCGCGATGAGAGTGAGGCGATTCCACCTCACTCGAAATCGGACTTTCTANACTTTCTATCTTGGACGTTGGATGTTCGACATATAAAAAACATTTCCACAACTAAAAAATAACACTAAAAACGGGATGGGGTTTATTGCGACGTCCCGCCTCCCATTTTTTGCAGAATTCCTTGGGGATCCTGCGCTTTGGTTATCACTTCTCCATACGAGATTATCTTATTTTGGTACAACTCTATCAAATGCGAGTCCAATGTGTTCATTCCGTATTTCGCTCCCGTCTGAATGTCGGATGTTATCCTGAAAGTCTTGTTGTCCCTTATCAATGCTTGGATGGAGGGCGTTGAAATCATAATTTCAAAAGCCGCCACTCGGCCTGGTTTGTCTATCCTGGGAAGCAACACCTGCGATATGACAGCTAGCAAGGATGATGCCAACTGCGTTCGGATCTGTTCCTGCTGGTCGGTCGGGAACGCGTCGACGATACGATCGACCGTTCTAGCGGCACCAGTCGTGTGGAGCGTCGCAAAAACCAAGTGCCCCGTCTCAGCGGCTGAAACCGCCGCCTCCATAGTTTCCAAATCGCGCATCTCTCCCACGAGTATGACATCGGGGTCTTGGCGCAACGCTCTCCTCAACGCCTCTCCGAATGATGGCACGTCTTTGCCAACCTCGCGTTGAATAACCACGCTTTTCTTATGTTCATGGTAGAACTCGACCGGATCCTCAACCGTTATGATATGTACGTCTCTCTGCTCGTTGATGACGTTCATCATCGATGCCAGAGTTGTACTTTTTCCACTTCCCGTCGGACCTGTGACAAGCACCAGCCCTCTCGGACGGAACAACAAATCCTTCATAGACGCCGGCAGCCCTATCTCCTCCAAGGAGAGTAGTGTTTTTGGGATCTGCCTCATGACCATGCCCAAATGCCCCTTCTGCTTGAAGCAGGCTACGCGGAACCTGGCTTTGTCCTCGAAAGCCAGAGCGAAATCAGCTCCCCCATCTTCTTGTATTCTAAGCATCTCGGCGTCCGAAGCGACGGATCTGACGAATCTCTCAGTGTCTTCAGGAGTTAGAGTCTCGGCATCCAAAGGAGCCAAAGATCCGTTCAAACGAAGCACTGGTGGCACTCCCACCTCGATATGCAAGTCGCTAGCGCCTTCCTCCACTACGAGATTGAGCAAATCGCTCATTTCAATAGCCATGATACTCTCCTAATATTGCGAATGTTTTTTACCCGCAAGTTGCCCACAATGTTGACTCGAGGATTCTCAATCGAATTGAAATCCTAAATGTTTTCGAGTGCCTTCCGTTTACTCCGTCGTATACTTTAAAACCTCCTCCATAGTGGTCTCGGCACTCAAAATGGCTCTTAACCCATCCTCGCGTATGGTTCTCATACCAAGCTCCCTGGCTTTTTCGCGTAGAACGATGGTCGGCGCTTTTTCAATGATCAATTCACGGATTTCCCCGCTGCACATCAAAAGCTCGCATATGGCCAATCGTCCCTTGTATCCGGATTGATTACAGACATCACATCCTTTACCATAGAAGAACTGTCGGTCTCCAACCTCTTCGCGCTCAAGCCCCAGACTATTCAAATCGTCGTCTGTTGGATTGAACCCCACTTTGCAATTGGAGCATACCTTTCTTATGAGCCTTTGGCCCAAAACACCAACGAGAGAGGATGTGATCAGAAATGGTTCGACCCCCATATCAATCAAACGCGTGACCGTTCCGGCAGCGTCGTTCGTATGCAGCGTGCTGAAAACAAAGTGTCCCGTAAGCGAGGCTTGAATTGCCATTTGGGCGGTTTCCAAGTCGCGCACCTCTCCAATCATTATCCGGTCAGGATCCTGCCTCAGGAACGCCCTCAGGGCTCTGGCGAAAGTCATTCCGATGGCATCGTTGATGGGAAGCTGAATGATTCCCTCGATATCGTACTCTATGGGATCCTCGGCCGTCAACAGTTTGTCTTCGATTGTGTTGATCTCCTTCAACGCCGAATACAGTGTGGTGGTTTTGCCGCTGCCAGTCGGGCCGGTGACGAGAAATATGCCATTCGGTTTTTTGATCATATCCCTTATTT
>JAADHT010000287.1 GCA_013151705.1 Kiritimatiellota bacterium
TGGCGAGCAGAAATTGGCGAAACAGCTTGGTGTCAGCCTCATGCTTGTTCGGAGAACACTGTCGGAGTTGGAGGAGGAGGGCGTTTTATATCGTCAAAGACGCTCCGGTACTTTCGTGCGGAAGAATATGCTGACTCAAAAGAACATTGCCGTTCTGTTGTTTGACATCGTGGAAATGTCCAATCCGTTCTGCAAGGAAATGTTCAGAGGAATAAACAAGGCGCTGGATTCCAAAAACTACTCCATTCACATTCATCCGATTCGAAGTCGTAGAATCAGCGGGGAAGGTTTGACATATATTGAGAAGCAATTGAATTCTGGCGAGATCGACGCCGTTTTGTTGCTCAGCTCATTGGAAGTGAAGGAACTCAAGATGCTTGAAAGCCGTTCCATACCATATGTGTTGGCGGGATTTGAATACAAAAATCACGAAGCGCCTTGCGTGCTGCCTGACACATCTTACGCATTCGAGAAGATGATAAAATATCTTGTTGAAAACGGTCATCCGAATATCGCGATTATCGCGGGGTATTTGGATGCGGTCGGGAGAGACGAGATTCTGACGGCCGAGGAGAAACTCGAACGGCTTCATCTGGAGATTCAAAACCTTCCGGGACTCGAGTCGTATGAGTTGAAACGCAGTTTCTACTCCCGGGAGGATGGGGAAAGACTGATGATCGAACTACTGGATTCGGGCAATCCTCCTTCCGCGGTTCTCGCGCATGGTAATTATCTAACAGAAGGTGCATTACAGGCTATTGAGAAGAAAGGACTGAAAACGGGAAGAGGTATAGTGTTAGTGGGATATTTGGAGGATATATCAGGGTTTCCTAAACCTTTGATTAGAAATCCGGTTTTCGAGATAGGAAAAAGAAGTGCGGAAAAACTTCTAAATTTGATAAATGGCGAAAAAAATGAGAAGAAGCGGGACGTTGTTGAATCGGAGTTTGTTTTTATATGAGTAACTTAAGAGGACGAGAATAATGAAAATTGCATTCATCGGATGTGGTGGATTTGCATCTGGTAATCACATTCCCAACGCGGCGAAAAACACGAATTTGGAAATCAGAGCTTTATGTGATCTGGACGAGTCCAGACTTGAAGCACTGAAAAAGACGTACTCACCTGATTACGCGACAAATGAAATGGAGAAGGTGTTCGACGATTCCGAAGTCGAGATGGTGGTTTGCTCCACTAAGCCCGATTTCAGAATTCCCGTCATAAAAGCGGCCATAGAATCAGGTAAGCATCTTTTCGTGGAGAAGCCGTTGTGCTACGACAATGGCAATATCGGCGAGATTTTCGATCTATTGAGCGAAGCGCACATCAAATTCATGGTCGGATTCAATCGTCCGTACAGTCCAATGATGCGTGACATCAAGCCGTTGTACCGCAAATTGAAAGACGGCGGCAACACCACGATCATTTACAGAATCATAGGAGAAGCGGGATTATGGCCCAAACACCACCACGACGCGGTGGTGGTGAACAAGGAATCCACCATAATCCATGAGGCCACACACATATTCGATCTTTTGAACTGGCTGACCGACTCTTACCCATCTAGGATTTACACCGCCGGCGGCGGAAACATGGACAATGTCATCACACTCGATTATCCCGGCGATGTGACAGCGGTGGTCATATCCGGAGACAATTCGACGGCCGGATATCCGAAGGAGAGATTGGAGATCAACTCCAACTACGGAACAATCATCGGCGACAACTTCACCGAGACTCTCGCATATCCGCCGGACGGAAAAATGTTCCAGAATACGTATCCCTACAATATCGCAGGGAAAGAGTTTCAAACCGATGGCAAAACAGCGGCGGAAAAGAATTGGGAATGGAGATGCTCCGTGACGGAAAAGGAGATTGAATATGGTTACTATTACGAGAGACAGGTGAAGGTGGACAAGGGCCATTACGGCGAGTTGGAGTTTTTCAGAAATATTATAGAGAACGATCTACCATCTGAAACTGATGTCCACAGGGCCGCCGCCGCGCAGATAATCGCCGCCAGGGCTATCGAGTCCTGGGAGAGGAGACAGCCGGTGGAGGTTTTAATTCAATGAAAGTATTGGCGTTGTTTATGATATTGTGCTGTGCCGTGGTATCCGCGTCGCCTTCTGGAAGTGTCGACGAGATGCTCGCCGCCTACGGGGCGCAGAACTACGCCAAGGCGCGGAAACTCTCGCTGACGATGCGTGAGAAACCCGAGGCTCGTCTGGTCGCTGCGCTCTGCAAGGCGTTCGACCCTGTTTCGGGCGACAAGGTCACTGGGCTTCGGGCGCTTGAAAAACTCCACTCCGACGACACGTTGCCTTCGCCGGTTTGGATACAGGCGGCGTTGAGCTACGGTCGTCTGGCGCAATTGATGAGGCATCGAAGAAAAGTCTACGGCGGAGCCGCGGATGGCGTCGATCCCGACAAAATATTCCAGTCCATTATCGCTCGAAGCCCCGACTCCCGCGGAGCATGCGAGGCACGTTTCCTGCAACTGGCGAACGCGTTCGGCTCGGGTGACTCGGTGAAGGAGAGCAAGGCTGCCTTCCAGAGTCTCGAAACGTTCGTCTCCGGGTTCAAGGGGATGCGGAGGTATCTGGTTCCGCTTCATCTGATGGCCGCACGTCAGTACATTCGAATCAAAAAGGACTACGCTTCGTCCGTCAAACATTTGAAAGCCGCATGGAGACTCGGTGTGGCGAACCCGCGGGACGCGGAGATGGTCTTGTACCAGATCGGCAGAATGTACGATCTGAAACTGAAGGATCACGCCAAAGCCAAGAAGTTCTACCGAATATTCCTGCGGAAATATCCGGAGTCCGGATACGCGCCGTCCGTGAGACGGTTTCTGAAAAGCATCGAAGCACGGGTAGTAGTCGGAAAAACACGCGGCGGCAACGGAGAACGACGATGAGAAGCGACGACGGGAAGATAAAAAGAAATTTCCAAAGATTCGGACTGGTGTTGGCCGGACTCTTCTACCTTGCGTCCGTGACCTTCGTGCT
>JAADHT010000167.1 GCA_013151705.1 Kiritimatiellota bacterium
AGAAAGGCACCTATTGGGGCAGTTCGATATGGACCGTCGAGGCTCGGATTCAACCGTTCAGAACCGGAAAAATGGCGAAGTCCGAATGTGTGATAAGAATAAAGTCAACAAGCGATGGAAGGACTCATTTCAAAACCGTAAAAAGCTTCATACCGGGATTCAAAGTGTTGGCGGTCAACACCGGTAAAAGCAAAGATTTGTACATCGCCTCCCGCGCGAAAGAGGCATCGGTGACCGAACGCAATCCCTGGATTATTCCCATAATCGCGACGATTTCTCTGATTGGAGCGGTCGTTTTTCTTATCCTGTGGCTCAAAAAACGCAAGACGATTATGGAATCCGTGGTGTTGCCGCCTTGGAGCTTGGCCCTTTCGCTGCTCGAGGATCTCAGGTCGGATATGAGGCGGGGAGCCGTCCGTGGCGAAATATGCGTCGCGAAACTGACCGACATCGTGAGAAATTACATTGAACAGCGTTTCAAAATCCACGCTCCCTCGCAAACGACACACGAGTTTCTGGCCGATTTGGAAAGCGGCGGCGGCGAACTCGAAGCCGACCACAGAAAGTTCCTCCGAAACTTCCTGACCGCGGCGGATCTCGTGAAATTCGCCAATCTGCCGGCGGACAAAGAGCTTTTGGAGGATGCGATAGATAAAGCCGAGGCTCTCGTCGAATCCACGAAACTTGAGAATGACGACAACACCGAGGATACTAGGAGATAGTGTTATGTTGAGTTCAGGAATTTTCTTTATCCCGAAATTCGCGCAACCTTGGATGCTGCTTTTGTACCTCCCGTACGCGATTCTGCTGGCACTGGCCTTGAAACGCCGGAAACCCTCGTTGATAATTCCATCCGTACGAGTCTTCAAATCCGCCAATCCCAGGGGAGGTTTCCATCCAATCGCCTCTCTGCCGTTCCTCCTGCACGCCATTGGGCTGGCCTTGCTAATTTTTTCGGTGGCGAGACCCCAGAAGGGAATCGAAATGCTCAAACAACGCGCCGAGGGAATAGACATCATGCTCGCCCTGGATCTTTCCGGCAGCATGGAAGCCATTGACGTCCCGGAATCCTACAAGTCCCCGCAGGAAATCTACGACGGAATAAACAAGGGTGTTTTAAATCCAAGAATAAATATAGCGAAAAAAGAGATTCGGAAATTCATAGAGAGGCGTCCCAACGACAGAATCGGGCTCATCGCCTTCGCTCCGCTGCCGTATGTGGCCTGCCCGCCGACTCTCGACCACGCATGGTTGTACGCGCATCTCGATCAACTCGAGCCGAATATCATCGGCAACGCCACCGGAATAGCCGGGCCGATCGCAAGCGCGGTTCACAGATTGAAGGATTCCGATTCGAAACGAAAGGTGCTCGTGTTGTTCACCGACGGTAGCAACAACGTAAAAGCCAGGGTAACGCCTCGGCAGGCCGCGAAACTCGCGAAAACCTTCAATGTGATCATCTATACAGTCGGAATTGGAAGCCCGAACGCGTTCATCATTCAGGATCATAGTCTGTTCGGACGCTCTCTGCGTCAGATGGGGGGCGAGTTCGACGAGACGCTGCTGAAAGACATAGCCGAACTCTCCGGTGGCAAATACTACACGGCTTCCGACGCCAAAGGTCTGGAGAAGGTGATGCGCGAAATCGACAAATTGGAGAAGACCACGAAGGAGCAGCCGCGTTACGTCGATTACCGGGAACTCGGACCCCAATTCGTATTTTTGGGATTGATTCTCATCCTCGCGGCTTTCCTGCTGCAAAGCACAGTGGCAATCAAAATCCCTTGAACCTGAATCCGCAAAAAATCTCGAAAAAAGGTTCGGCAATGTTGATCTGCCGCGTATTGGATAACTCGGCGGGATGAAGATTGGAATATCCGATGACTAAAAGAACCTCTGGAACTTTCAATCCAACGGAACGCGCGCCCCGAACGACGACCATCGCATAGTAATTCGGAAGCGGAAGACAGCTGCGGGTCTATCCATATCCGAAAACATTTCACAAGCGATGGATTCAATCCGTTCGGGTTAGACGGATGCCAGGTGGGAGTGGGAGGCGAGATGGTTGACGATGTAGTCTTTCACCGCGTCGGCGAGGAGAGTCGGGGATTTGTCGTATCCGGCGGCTTTGATTTTTCCCATCGCCGCTTGCGTGTGATATTGATATTTGTCTCTCAATTGAGTCGGCATGTCGATGTATTCGATGTTTCGCGGCAGCTCCATCGCCGCGAAAATCGCGGCCGCCAGCGAGTTCCATGTCTCCGCTTTGCCGCTGCCGATATTGTACAAACCGTTGATTTCGGGACGGTCCAGGAAAAACAACACCATATCGACGGCGTCTTTGACGTATATGAAATCACGCTTCTGCTCACCGTGCTCATAGTCCGGACGATGTGATTTGAAGAGCTTGAGTTTGCCGGTTTCAAGGATTTGATCGTAGGCTTTGCAGACGAGACTTCGCATGTCGCCTTTGTGCCATTCGTTCGGACCGAAGACGTTGGTGAATTTCAATCCCGCGATTCCCGCGAGCATTCCATCGCGTCTCGCCCACAGATCGAACATCTGCTTGGAGTACCCATACATGTTGAGAGGGCGCAGCGAGTCGATGGTGTTCTCGTCGTCGACGTATCCATTGGAGCCGTCGCCGTACGTAGCCGCGCTCGACGCGTAGATAAAACGGATGGAGTTGGAATCCGCGAATCTCGCGAGCTCCTTGGTGTACTGGAAATTATTGTCAACGAGGTATGAAGCGTCAATCTCCGTGGTGCTGGAACACGCTCCCATATGAATAATGGCGTCGGCTTTATCGAACTCGCCTAATTCGCCAGCATTCACCAATCGCCTGAAAGCCCCCTTATCCATGTATTCGGAGAATTTCAAAGGCGCGAGATTCCTCCATTTTTCGTCTGAAGCGAGTTCGTCAACGATAAGAATATCGTCCACATCCCGTTGATTCAACGCCCAAACGATGGCGCTACCGATAAATCCGGCCCCTCCCGTAACTATGA
>JAADHT010000018.1 GCA_013151705.1 Kiritimatiellota bacterium
CTTTGAGCCGATCGTCGCCGGGTTCGGGAAATCGACGGCATTTGGTATGCTCGGCCTTGTAGACGACGTGGTCGGTCGCGGTGAGCTTCATGATCCGGTCCAGACTGAACGGACATCGAGCAATGTATTGCGTCAAAAGTCAAGAATTATAAAATGACAAAAGGTTTTATCACGTCGATTTTACGTTTCTAAGGTTAAGTCTACTCCTTTCTTCTTCTTTGATTAAATATTTATTTGGTTTTGAGTGTAAATAAGAGAAATATTTTTTTGATGAAAAGGATTTTAAACTCTGAAAATAAATGTTCAATTTATGATAAAACTTTTGTAACTCACTGATAAAACTAAGTGTCATCTTACAAATAATCAAAACAATCAAAATTCCTATCACTTTACTACTTCACTCACTCCTCTATGGCTCAACGCCGGAGGAGAGAAAGACGTGGCGATGCTCGAAACCGGAGGAGTTGGGCGGACCCATCGGCGATGTCGCCAGGCCATTGCTTCTATATAGCTGAATTTCTACTCGATTCCAAGATATCCGTGATTTCCGCGGTGTATCATCCGCACTCGATCGACATCAAAGTCGAAAACGGCGCGTTAAAGTGACGCGGATGCCTCCTTCCCACGGTTTCGCTCCGATTTTCGTCACGGGCGGTATGACCATCGAAAAGATTCCGGTGGCGATGGAGCGGCGTTGTTGAGCTGTCCGCATCCTTTCGGACAATGGTCTAAGAAGCACTATGGAGGGCGCGAGTATCGCGGAGTTAGAACCAATCGATATACATACGTTCGTGATTTGTCAAGTCCGTGGCTTCTCTGCGACAATGAACTCGATCCATATCAAATGACCAATTTTGTCGATTCCGAGGAATACCGCGATATTCGCGGGGAACTTGAGAGCCTTCTACAGCGCAAACTCGAGAAGGTAGGCGACGAGTTTCTTAGTAGTGACGAGTGTATCAAGAAATGGGGCTACGATGTGGATGAGACCGGCACAGTCGGATACACGTTGTAATTTCCTTGGGTACAAGGAAATTATGTTTTCTCGTTCGACGCTTTTTTGAATAAACCGAACATTTTTTCCACTCCCAATCAACCTTTTATGTTCAGATAGTTGCTTGGATTCCAGCTTTCTCAATAATCCAAATGTTGGAGAATATAGCTCGTTGTAAACGATAAATCAAATTCCCGGCACGGACTCGCTTATTGACCCATCCCTCAAAACAAGGCGTTTCCATCGAATCAGCGTTTGTTTTCAACGCTTTTCCAGTGTATCGTTCCAACCCAGCACTGGCTTCATGCGATATACGGGCTAGTGTTTTCCCGTTTCGAAACGCTGTCGGTGGCGTTGCCAGGTTTATCCGATAAAGACGGAGTGTATTGGCCGACACGCCGATTGAATAATGAATGAGGGAAGCTGATGAGACATGTCGAAGCCATGGTTGAGGGAAAAGACTGGACCGCCGAACATGCGCCGGAGAAAGGAAGTCAATTGCTCCTGTCGCTCGACGGAATTAACGCCAAAGTGATTCTGGACGGCATCTCTTTCGACTCGTTGCGGGAGAGGGACGCTTTGACGGAGAAAGTGGTCAGACACGATTCCCTCGAGAACGACGATTGCTCGGTCGAGTCAACATCAGTCATCCCTTTCGGAGTGGAACCGGCGATATCCAGGAAATTCGAATATTATCTGGACACCGTCAGAATAACGACCGACATCACAGTGAGAGCGACGACCACTGTTGAAAAGTTCAACCTCGACGACTTGCGCGTCTCCGGAAACTGGAATCGTTTCGCCGTGGTTTCTCCGAACCCCTCCGAGCGGCTTCCTGAAAAACTCGATTGGAAGGAAATTGGAAACTCCGCCGGCGAAACCCTGTGGGAATCACGCGCGGTTTTCGCGATGATACTATTTGAGACGGAAAAAGGAGAACGCCTGGAAATCGGAACAGGCATGGACTTGTGGAGATGGAACGCCGCCACCGACATTGAACGGGCCGAAGGGCTCTTTTCTCTCACCGTCAACGACACCGGCGAGCTCGCGTTGACCCGTTCAGTATTGAACTACTCCGCCGAAACCGAAATCCGTCCACGGAACTGGAGATTCAACTGGTACATCGCCTGGAGCGCTGAAACGGATGAAACCGCGAAGACCGAAATTGAAGAAGCCGGACTTGCCACCCAAATATTCCCATGTCCCGGCGACAAACCAATCCGTATGGAGGAGGGATTGAAGGCTTTGACATTCACGCTTGCCGGAACTAGGTGGCCGGAGCAGGCGCTGGCTTCATTGAACGACGAAAAATTGGGAGTTCCGTGTTTCCATTCAAAACTCGTCAGAAACCATTTGCGTAAAACAATGCGGAGAATCGCGTCCGCCGCTCCGTCATCATTGCGCTCAATCGCTATATCGGATTTCGAACCAAGCCTCTGCGACAGCGGAGCGCATTTGGAACGGGCGAGACAAGGTGTTTTGCCTCATTGGGATCTGACCGGCGTCATCGCGTTCCATCTCTGGGCCAGCCGTCTTCTCCGGAAGAGGGATATCTCGTTCAAATTGTCTCCACCACTCCGCGGAATCTTCAAGGAGTTGCCTTCTCTCCAATCACTAGCCCGATAAACGAACCAGTAGCAGGTTCCCTTTTGGAATTGACCCGCGTCTGTGTTTTCGCGGTTTGCTAAATACTCTGAATGTGGCATGTAGTGGTACAGACAGTGGCCGACGATATTGATAAAACTGACGCCAATATCAAACAATTTAGCGGCCGAGGTTACAGTTCAGCACCCCCCTTTTGATTATGGATTACGGGGGGCTGAAAAATTAGAGGACCAAACCTGTGAAGGTAAATAGAACAGTGGAAACAGAATTTTCAAACCCACTCGGGAATGAACGGATTCCCTTGCAAGGCAAGCGTAAGGGCGTCAAGCACTCGCAGTCCGTTCTTACGGGCCGTGGAGATGTAGCTCCTGAGTTGACACCATTCTTTGGCGCTGGAAGCGCCTCGGA
>JAADHT010000116.1 GCA_013151705.1 Kiritimatiellota bacterium
CATTCCTTTTCCTCTGGGGCGCGTATATCGCGTCCATTCTGCCGGCCGGCAATTTCATAGTTCCTACGGGCACGATTTTCGGGGAACGCCTCACCTACCTGCCTTCCGTATGGCTTTGTCTCGCGGCGGCGGCGGCGGTTTTCTTCGCATTTTCGCGAATTGAGCGGAAAATATCGTCCAAACGACTTCTTCTGCCGGAAATCTTCATGGGACTCGCGATTCTAGCGGCCGTTTTGAGAACGAGCGTGAGAACTGATGACTGGAAAAGCATGCGAACGCTCGCCGTCAGCGCGGTCGAAACATCCCCGTCGAGCGTTAAAACTTGGAACAATCTCGCTATAGAGTTCGCGCACCAGGAGCATTTCGAGGAGGCGATCGCCGCCTGCGACAGGGCTTTGGCGATAAAACCTGATTTCCAATCGCCCAAAGTCAATAAAATCTATTATTTGATAGCGTTGAAGCGATACGGCGAAGCCAAGCGCGAGTTAATCGACGTTTTGACGAATGGATCGGACGATTACGATTTGTACAACAAACTGGCCGGAATTCTCGCCCGCGAAGGGAAATTGCGCGAAGCCGCCAAGTTGTTGCGAAAATCCCTCGCCATCAACCCCAACCAAAAACAGATCGCCGACTCTCTGAAGCGAATGGAAAAGGATATTCATTAACTGGCTCTTGATTTCATATCGACTCGACAGCGATTGCGAAATGTGGGAGGAAGCTGTTTGCGCCGCCGTTTGGACACGGCTATGTCGCTTTGGGATAACTGAATCCTTTGGAGTCATCCTCGTTCTCCAAATATCGAAGAGCCGCTCCAACCAACGCCCCGGCGGCAAAACCTCCGATATGCGCGAACCAAGCGGTGCCTCCTCCCATGTTTTCGGAATCAAGATAGGCGAAAACGAGTTGAAGCAAAAGCCAGCCACCAAGATAGGCGAACGCCGGAACGTCCACGATGGCACCGTATATGTATGTTTTTACTTTCGCGGCCGGATAGAGAATGAAATAAGCGCCCATAACGCCGGAGATGGCGCCGCTGGCTCCAATGGCGGGAAGTAGTGAGCGAGGATCCAACGCTATATGGAGAAGACCGGCGCAGATTCCGAAGAACAGATACAGGAAAAGAAATTTGACATGCCCGAAACGATCTTCGACGTTGTCTCCGAAAATGAAGAGAAACAGCATATTGCCGAAAAGGTGCGCTAAACCGCCATGGAGAAACATTGAAGTGAAAAAGGAGCATCCGCCTTTGAGCGAGGCGAACGCTGTCGACGGCACCAAACCGAATTCGCGGAAATAAGTCTCGGAACCGCCTCCCCACAAGGTTGACTGAAGAACGAAGACAATCACGTTGACGCTTAAAATAAAGAGAACGGAGTAGGGAGTGGAATCGCACTTCTGGTCATCCTTCAAAGGCAGGATTATGCGGGGAGCGAAACCGCCGTAGGCGCTGTAGGGGGAACGGGCGGAAGACATTGATTCGTATCTCGCGTCGAGCGCCGCTCCGCGGTTTTCGGCTATCGCCTCACCCATCCTGTCGAGAATGGGATTGCCTTTTCGGAATACCGCGAGTTTCAACATCTCGCCACCATCGACCCAAAGCACATCGCACTCCGCGCATTTGTCAATAATTATATTCGAGTCGTAGGCGTAGTTCAACTTGGCCATCTTTTTGGCGCAACGAGGGCATTTCGCGTTCACTTCGGAAATTCCGTATTTTCCGACGACATCCTTGTCGAGTTCTATCCGGGCGTTCGGAACATCCCGGGTGGCTATGAAATCGTCCACGACAACGTTCAAATCATTCGACGGCAGCAAAAGTCCGTTGCATTTGGAGCAATAATCCACGGGAACGCTTTTGAAGAACATTTTCTTCAATTCTGTTCCGCATTTCGGACACCGCATGGTAGCTTCCTCTTTTGCGGGGTGGCTTATCTTGTGTTCGGCTCCGATCGACCCCGCGTCGGTGGAGCCAGTGGTCAGGATTTGAATGTGAAATGATGCCACACTCCCTCCTCCCAAATTCGCTGCAAGCCTGAGGGGGGAGGGGAGGGTATAGGCACTTTACAAGAGTGGCGGCAATCGCGATCAGCCGTGGCTGAAGGCGCTCGAACACGTTTCGAGCGCCATGCCGCTCGCGCGGAGTCTAACGCCTGTCCTTGCGCTGGTTCTGATTCTTTTTTTCGCCCAGCCGGTTTACCGAGTTGCGTATGAGCATAGTTTTTTCAATTCCCGAACCCAACGCCGAGAACGGGATCAGAATCGCCGTGTTGTTCGGGCCAGTGGCGAGTTTCTCATACATTTCAATCTGTTTTATCATTATGATTTCAGGTGTCAGACTGGCCGTTCTGACCTTGTTCGCGGCGGCGTCGGCCTCCGCTTGAACCAGTTTCGCCTTGCCTTTCTCAACGGCGAGTTCGGCGTCGCGCCGCGCCTTGGCCACTTCCGCCTTGGCGATGGCGGCGTTCTCCAAGTCTTTAAGTTCGGCGTTTTTAATTTTTTTGCGCATTGTTGTTATTTCCGGCGGGTAATCCAGATTCGTGATCAACACGTCGGCGGTTTGGACTGGATATTTCAACTCCTTCAACCTCGCTATGACTTTGGATTTAACCGTGTTGCGTATCTTCTCGCGTTGCTCGCGGATGTTGTCGGTCTTATAGACGGAGATGGTTGAACGGGTGATGGACGATACAATGTCGTCCATAGCTATTTTGTAGAACTGATCCAACGATAGTTCCATGCCGCTGACATCGTCGCGCTTGGATCTGGTCGCCGGCACTTTTGCCTTGATCACACCTATGGTGTCCTTGTCAACGGCGAAAGAACCAACCCACTTGACGGCGACATCCATGTTGATGTCGTCGGCGCAGAGTATCTTCAAGTCTTTAGCGTAGGATTTCAGCTTCGTGTCGACGAAGTAAACCTTGTCGCGTCCCCATCCCCTGTATACTCCCTGATGGATGATCTGCGTTTCTCCGCTGGGACTCAGTATGATTACCGTCGTGCCGGGCGGAACCACCTTGCCGCAACCCGTAGCGAACAACACGGCGAACAATCCGACAACCATCGCAACCGAGATTCCAATGTTTCTTTTCATCTTTCTCTCTCCTTGATTTTTCACAACAAGACTCCCTAAAGCGGCACAGCCGCGACTAAACATTCAATTTTCCCATCGTCTGGCGACGATTATTTGGTGTCTTTGAACAGCTCCACTCCTTTTTTCATCGCCTCATCGTTCTCTTTCACGGCTTGTTTGTCAACCTCGGCCGATTTCCGTTTGACGGTCTCCTCATTCGATTTAGCGATCTCCTCTTTTGTCGGAGGACGGAATTCCGCCGGCAACGGCGCTGTCGGAATCCTTACCGCCTCCGATGGTTTGTTTTGATTTCCCGTACGAATGAAGAGGGCGAAGACCAAAAGTGTGATCACAGTGGACGCTGCAACGGCGAAAATCAGAATTTTCATCACCGCGGCCACCTTTTTTCGGTGTTTGGACTTCGAGGATTCCCCTTCATCCGATTCGGCCGCGGCGGCCGCGTCGACGGACTTGAGAAGAGCCAATCGCAAAATTCCGATTATGGCCAACGCCACGGCGCCAACCAGCGAAATCACGATCAGATTCTCCGTCAAAGGCGATACTGAAATCCCAAACATAATCCCCTCCTGGTCTTGAGCCAATCGCGACCGGCTCCTATGAGTTGCCAATAGACGAGCGAACAGAGACAAATTACGTTGAGAACATGCGAAAGTCAAGGTGTGAAAATCGATGTGAGTCACACTTCATCCCAATTCGCGAACATTGCCGTACGAAAATTCAGTTTGCGTATACACATTTAAAGCGCGGCGAATAATATGTTGTTGAAAGCGAATTGGCGTTAGCGGGACGGAACAGGAAAAAGCGCTTTTCATCCCTCCGCCGAAGGCTTTTGAAACCCTTCAAACGATTGAGGCGCGAAAAACTGTAATCCAACCTTTTTCCGCGCATGCGGCGTGGTTGAAGCAGGCGCCCCAATTCTGATTTATGCTGGCTGACGCCGCCCCCGTTTTATCATCGACGTTTCAGGAGCGGTCGATCAGGAAGAGTGTTTCAAGCACCCATTGGGTGATTTTGAATACGATTCCAAGAGGACCATAGGTGTAATTACGCTCTTTGACGCTTTTGAAATTATCCTCCTTGGAAGCCGCCATCGAGTCTTTGTTTTCTTTAAGCAGCGCTATTTCGGTGTGGATCCGATCCAAATCCTCCTCGCAGCGGATAATCTCGTCAGTTGATTTCGCATGATCCAACTGGTACATAAGCCGTCGTTTTTTTCGTTCGGCGTTGATCAATTGCCTATCGTAGTCGCCGAAATTGGTTTTTTTTGCGATTGGGCGTTTATCGGTTTGCTCAAGTGAGGTTTCCGTGCTATTTTCCGTCGACGCGCAACCGGACGCCAAAAGACAGGCGCAACCCGCGCAGACAACGGTCGCCGCGGAAAGTCGGATCAATGAATGAAACATTTTTTTCATCTTCGCCACCTCTTTATTCCGCATCACAATATACCGTCAAATAGAAAAAGCCAGAAAAAAAGTTGATAATTATGCCCAAATTCATAAAAAATCTTTCGCGGCAATTGAACCCCGAGCAGGAAAGGGCGGTGAAAACCATAAAAGGGCCCCTTCTTGTCCTCGCCGGAGCGGGAACAGGAAAAACCCGCGTCATCACCTATAGGATCGCGTATATGATCGAATCCGGGATAGAGCCTGAGCGCGTCGCGGGAATGACTTTCACCAACAAAGCGGCCAGGGAAATGCGCGAACGTCTCGCTTCAATAATTCCGTCCGATATGGCGGCTAAAGTGTTTCTAGGCACTTTCCACGCGTTTTGCGCGAGACTTTTGAGACGGGAGATAAACGTTTTGGGTTACGACCGGAATTTCACCATAGCCGACGATACGGACCAGAACGGAATCCTCCGGCAGGTAATGGCGGAAATCGGAGCCCGCAAAGAGCTGGTGAACCCAAACTATTGCCGGGCGTTGATCAGCAAGGTGAAAAGTGAAATGGCGTCACCCGGAGAAGTGGTGACGGGCGA
>JAADHT010000153.1 GCA_013151705.1 Kiritimatiellota bacterium
CGTTTGAACAAAAAACTCGCGTCGAAATCCGCGCGGCCGCGGTGGCGATAGTATTAGGACTTTGTTGTATTGGCTACAAAAAACACGAAAGTTCATAAAAAAAGAATTGCACATTCGCAAAAGGTGGATTAGGCGCGGCGCGGCGTTCAAGCGCCGCCGTGAAGGAGAATATTTTGAAATCCAAGCCGAAAATAGCCTTGACGATGGGAGACCCGGCCGGAATAGGTCCGGACATCGCCATTCGCGCCGCCATTGATCCCGAGCTCGCGAAACTCGCGGAAATCATCATTTATGGTTCGCCCGACATTATTAAGGCGGCCCGCGAACTTCGCGGAATTTCGTTTGAAGCAATCCGCATGGAATCGACGGGAACTCTTAGATTTTCGGACATCACCCCCGGCATCGACTCGGCTGATTGCGGTATGGAGGCGTTACGGGCCGTCGAGGCGGCCACTCGGGACGCCTTGGACGGTCGGGTCGACGCTATTGTTACCGCTCCTATGAGCAAGGCTTCCGTCAATCTCGCCGGCATTCCGTTCACCGGACACACCGAATTCATCGCCGCCGAGTGCGGCGTTGAACCCGCGGATTTCGCGATGATGCAGTCCGCCGGAAATCTGCGAGTCGTTTTCGTCACCACCCACATCCAGCTCGCGGAAGTCGCGGTCAGCGTTTCGGTCGAGCGGATCGTGAAGGTCGCGCGCCTGTTGAATTCCGCGATTCTCGAGGAGGGTGTCGCCCGTCCGAAGATAGCGGTTGCCGCCGTGAACCCGCATGCCGGCGAGAACGGATTTATGGGCGGGGAGGATGAGAGCGTCACGAAACCAGCGGTATTGGCCCTTGTGGAAGCCGGGATCGACATCGAGGGCCCATTCCCCTCCGACACTCTGTTCATCGATTCGATTTTGAGCCGGTTCGACGGTATCGTCGCCATGTACCACGACCAAGGGCATATCCCCTTCAAGATGCTGGCGTTCGATAGAGGAGTCAACTCGACTCTCGGACTTCCGATCATTAGAACCAGCGTGGATCACGGCACCGCCTTCGACATCGCCTGGAAGAATTCGCCCATTCCCGACTTGGGGAGTTTGAGGGCCGCCGTCGAACTCGCGGCTAGGCGCGCGGGCGCGGGCGCGGACTTTCCTTTATGTTGAACGAGATTACAAGCAATGCGTCGCCGGTCGATGCGAAAATGAATTTGCGCGTCGCGTTTCGGAGCGACATCCTTTTATGCGCGGTTTTGGCGTCCGCTACCTTCGCGGTTTTCAGTCCGGCATTGTTTTACCCATTGCTTAACGGTTGGGATGATCATATTTACGTTACGAACGCCGTTCCAAACCTGGCTCTCTCATTCTCCAATATTTTTTATTGGTTCTCCACCACCCATCATGGTTGCTATCTGCCGATCACTATGCTTTCGTATATGTTCGATTACGCTTTCTGGGGGACGGACGGAACAGGATATCACCTTCAAAACGTTTTTTGGCACGTTGTGGCGGTTTTGGGAGTCTTCAATTGTCTCAGAATCTTGAAGATATCGCCGTTCACCGCATTCGCATGTTCACTTTTCTTCGCTTTGCATCCGCAGCGCGTCGAGTCCGTAGTGTGGGTGTCGGAACGGAAAGACGTCATGTGCGCCGCGTTCTATTTCTGGAGTGTTTACGCTTATTTGAGGGGCGAGGGAAAAGGACGATGGCTGCTCCTTTCCTTTATTTTTTTCCTGTTGTCGTTTCTCTCCAAACCCATGGCCGCGAGTCTGCCTTGCATATTGCTTCTTTTGGGGTGCGTGAGAGACGGTTCCTGGCGTGTATGGCGGCGATTGCGAACGCTTCTGCCGTTTTTCGTGACCGTCGCTGTTCTCGCTCCTTTGACCTATCAGGCGCATATCCGGATGGGCACCATCGGAACCGACCGCGTTGAAACCTTGCGGCAGTTGTTCGTCGTAGTCCACAATGTGGTCTGGTATTTTATTTCGACATTCGATTTGCGCGGGCTTTCTCCCATATATCCCAAGGTCTCATTCACTCCGGCGACAATCTGGTTCACGGTGGGCGGCGCCATCATGGCGGTTGTCCTTCTCGCCTCCGTTTTTGTTCGGAGACGGCCTCTGTTTCTTCGTGTGGTCGCTCCTTTGGCGGCTTGCTGGCTCGTCTCCTTGGCGCCGGTGTTTGGAATCGTTCCTTTTGGCTTCATAGACTACGCCGACAGATATTCGTATATTCCAGCGTTTTTTCTTATTGCCGCCTTGGGAATGATGGTTGATTGGCCGCCGCGTTCTGGAGGGGGGCTGTCGAAGGTTGGATTGAGGTCAACCATTTTCAAAACGCTTGTCGCCGCGTTCTCCGTTTATATAATANNNATATAATAGCCTTCGTCTTCATCGATTGCCGCTATATGCGCGCCTGGAAAAGCGTTAGGGCTTTGCACGAGGCGGCTTTGAGGTTTTCTCCGCCCAATAACGAGGCTGTCAAATTTCTCGCCGACCTCGAAATCGCCGACGGGAACTCAGAAAAGGCTCTCGCATTAGCCAATATCCTTCGTTCAAATAAACATGGGTGGATGAAACCAAGAGACCTTGAACGCAATCGCCTGAAAGCCGATTACATCACCGCCGTGGCGGCGTTTCAGAGCGGCAAATCCGATTTGGCGTTGACATTGCTGAAAAAAATCAGAGCGCCGTACTCGATTTTGGCCAAACGCGAGGCGGATAAACGAGCCAGGGCCGACTACAAAACTGTTCTACTGTTGTCGGGCGTCTGTTTCGATAAAAACGGAAAGCCGGACGAGGCGACCGAATGTTACGCCTCGTTGGCGTCGCTTTTTAGGCCGAGCGAGAGAAATGGTCTCTATTATAGTGGAGTGGCGTTAATGCGGAGAGCTCGCTACGCCGAGGCCGCGGCGGCGTTCAAAAAGATTTTGGATACCGATTCGGGGGATCAGGAGGCGGCGATACGCTTCGAGTTTTGCGTTCGGAAAGGCGCCATCGAAACGCGTTAGTATTTAGAAGTCCCGCTCTCGTCCTTTATTTCTAGCGCATTCAAAATTCATAGCGCTATTCAGGAGCGTGACGTGTTCACCCGTTTTTGGGTTACGCTGGCCTGTCGCTGTGTTTGATTGCTTTATCCGCCTGGGCGGATTGAAAATTATTTGACCTTGTTTTTCAGTTTGGCCGCGGCTATGCCGTTTCGGTCAACTACTTTACATATTTCCACATTCGGGGCTTGCAGAAGTGGCGTATGCCATTTATCTTACGCTCTTCGCTTGTGGGTAGGCCTTCTCGTCTCCTCGTCGGTTCTTTTTCGGACGAACTGTTCATTCGAGGTGGTCTTGGAATTAAGTCGCCATTGATTCGAACTTGGATTTTTTAGCGCTGTTGTGAAAAAGGATTTCTAATTATGGGTATTTCAACACTGAACCGATATTTCGCCAAACACGGGCGGTGGGTTTTCGCTATTTTCGCGGTTGTCATAAGCTTCACTTTCGTAATGTATTTCTCGCGAATCAGCCTGATGGATCTTTTCAAGCGGAGGGGACGCTCCACCTCAATATCGCTTCTCGGCCGAACGGTAACCTTGGACGACCGAAAACTAGAGCGTCAAAGGGAGCTGATCATCGCGGCTATGCGGAATCCGGCAATCGACCTGAAACGAACAAACTACCCGTTGTCATCCAGGCAGTTGATTACCCAGTTGGCTCTTTCATACGCCGCCGACGACATGGGAATCGCCGTCAGCGACGACGCCGTGGCTGAATACATCAAAAAAATAGCGACTTTTCAGACGGACGGCAAGTTCGATCTCAAAAAATACGACGACTTCGTGAAAAACAACCTCAAACCGGCGCTTCTCTCCAAAACGGATATGGACGAGGCCGTAAGAGGACAGCTTAAAATCGACTATTTGCGCAAATGCGTGGCTGACAACATTATCATTCCGGAGGACGAGATAAAAGAGGCGTACAAGAACCTCAACTGCAAGGCGTTGGCCAAACGCGTCGTGTTCAAGGCCGGAAAGTACGCCGACAAGGTGAAGGTTACGGAAAAAGCGCTCCGCGATTTTTTCGAGTCCAGGAAAAACGAATATCTGACCGCGCCGGCCGCCAAGGGCGAGTACGTTTTGTTTGATCCGGCGAATTATCGTTCGGCGGTCGAGAAATCCGTCTCTTTGGATGAAGTTCGGAAGTATTACGAGACCCACAAATTCATGTATCGTGAAAAAGAGCCTGAAAAGACGACGAAGACGGTTTTGAAAAAGGACTCGAAACCCACCTACAAGCCGCTCGCCGAAGTGAGCTCTTCGATTCGAGCCGATTTGGTCAAAAAGAAAGCCGGCGACTTGGCCTTCGCGGCCGCTCAGAA
This sequence comes from Kiritimatiellota bacterium, assembly GCA_013151705.1. Lineage (GTDB taxonomy): Bacteria > Verrucomicrobiota > Lentisphaeria > Victivallales > JAADHT01 > JAADHT01. Next base: position 4,358 of record JAADHT010000153.1, read on the forward strand.
GTTTTCCGACAACCTCTACAATTCCACTGTGGACGTGTTTTACGAGGAGCAGGATAAAAAGGCGGCTAGAGCGAAATGCGCCGGAATTTTCCGGAACGCGGCGGTCAATACGAACCTGAAGGCGAAAGCCACGGGTTGGTTGAGCCTTGGAGTCGCTTCCGATTCGAAAACGCCCAAGTTCGATAAAGCTTTCGTCTCGGCGTTGAACAATCTTCGTCTCGACAATCCACTCTCGGAGCCCGTCAAGTGCGAAAAAGGGGTGTTCGTCGCCATTTTGGAGAACAAACGCCCATCGAGGCCGAAGACATTCGAGGAGGCCAGGGACAAAGTCAAAGTTTCGTATGTTCGCGAAAAATCGTTGAATCTCGCCCGCGAGCATGCCAGAAACATGGCTTTGAAAATATCCGCGGAACTCGCGGAAGGGGTCAAATTCGAGGAGATCGCCAAAAAATTGAAACTGAAATTCGAGGCTTTGACCATAGCTCCCTATTCCAACGTATCGCAGGCGGAGAGCGAAGCCGCCTTCGGCACTCCCGTCGGCAAGTTGTCGAAGATAGTTCCAACATCCGACGGCGCGTCGCTGCTCTATGTTACCGGCAAGCCGATTCCGACCGCGGACGAATACAAAAAACGCGGAAGGTATTTCGCGTTTCAGTATAAAATGTGGAAGCGCGGGGACATCTTTAGATCCTACGTGGATTCCCTTCTCGCGACATCCCCGGAGCTCGCGAAACAAAAGAAGAAAAAATAGTAATAGTAGGGCCGTCTCGCCGAGGCGATTGGGAAAACGGACCTACTTGCGAAGAAGGATGGAAAGCAATAGGACTTGACAATTTAATGACTGGCGACGCATACACTGATTTGAAGGAACGCGGTTTCATATACCAGGTGACCGACGACGTGAAACTCGCGGATTTGGTGAACTCCGGTGGTTCGACATTCTACGCGGGATTCGATCCCACCG
>JAADHT010000111.1 GCA_013151705.1 Kiritimatiellota bacterium
AAAGGGCCACACATACTTGGACTCTACGGCCCTTGCATTTATTTGGGAGCGAAAGTCAAAAAGGTTCGAAACATTGCATCCATTCCCGACACTCCCGACTCCATATACATGATAGCCACTCAATTTCCAGTCTCCACAAAACGCATTTGGGAGTACGTCACCCCAAAAGAAAAACCGCTTGTCTACAAAAAGACGAAACTTTTCATTCTCAAAGGAAAACGAGTCAAAACGGAACGAATAAACAAAAAAGAAAACTCTTGACCAGCCACACTCACCCGCGAAAACACAAAATGGCCCTAAAAAAACTCAAACATATACTGATCGAACCGGACGAGTCAATCTCCGGATGGCTCACGGTGAACGGAGAACCGCGCTACCGAACGAAACAGATTTTCGATTGGATTTACAAAAAATGGTGTATGTCGCCTGATAAAATGTTGAATCTGCCGAAGGAGCTCCGCGCGAAACTCGCGGAATCGTTCGTCTTCGCGACCACAACCATCTCCGAGCGGATCAACTCCGGAGACGAGACGGAAAAGCTGTTGATTTCGCTCGAAGACGGCGGGGCTGTCGAGGCGGTGGTGCTCAAAGCCCCGGGCGAATCAGCCGATAGAACCACGTTCTGTCTGAGTTCGCAAGTTGGATGTCCAGTCGGGTGCGTCTTCTGCGCCAGCGGCTCGAAAGGGCTCGAGCGCAATCTGACGACCGCCGAGATAGTCGAGCAGCTGCTACATTGCTGCGCCATCGCCGGAACACGTCCGGACAACCTGGTTTTCATGGGCGTCGGCGAACCTTTGTTGAATATGGACAATCTTCTTCCAGCGCTATCGCTGATCGTGTCGCCCGCGAGATTCGCGATGGCGCCCCGCAGAATAACGATTTCCACCAGCGGATGGACTCCAGGCGTCAAACGCCTCGCGAAAGCGGGAAAACAATTCAATTTGGCGGTCTCGCTACACGGAACGACGGACACCGTCAGGGCGAAAGTGGTTCCAGACGAATTCAGACGCCCAATAGACGAGGTGCTGGAGGCCTGCCGCGAATACCGCGCCGAAACGGGACGCATGATAACGTTCGAATACACCCTCGTAGCCGACTTGAACGATTCGCCGGCACAGGCCGCAGAACTCGCGAAACTCGCGCTCGCCCATCATGCGAAGATCAACCTGATTCCTCTGAATCCAGTGGAGAACTCAACGCTCGAAGCGCCCGATGAAGACCGGACGAAAAGCTTTCTCGCAATCCTCCTTTCCTCGGGAGTCCAAGCCACCTGCCGAACGCGCAAAGGCGATTCGATTGACGCCGCATGCGGCCAACTCCGCCTCCGCGGAACCTCAACGCAGAAATCTTAACATCGAAGAAAACGTCGAGACTGGAGATGTCACGATAAATATGGAGCGCGAGGATAATTTCACGGAAGGAAATCCAGTGGGGTTGCCGGGGATCGACGAAACAGCTGTGAAAAAGGAGCGGAATTACGCCGCGCCAACATAGAGCTTAAAAAGCTTCGTCAAAAAGTGGCGAACGAGGAGCGTGAAAGAAAATCCACGCGGCCTGAACTTTGGAATTCCATCACTTTAGAACTTACCCTCCCCTCCTTCTTGCAACGCTGAAAACACGGCGTACATTATTTCACGGGGTTTTCGCTCATCGTGGATATTGAACGTTTTCGAGTAGCGACGCGGCTTCGCCGCCTTGGAATATCCTACTATGCTTGAATATATACTTAAACGCTTGGCGATGGCGTGCGCGACGTTGTTCGTGATCATGTTCGTCAGCTACATGCTTATCAGGCTAGCTCCCGGCGATCCCACGAAGAGCTCTTTTTTCGGAGGTGATCAGGGAGCGGCCGGAGCCATGTCCGCTGAAAAAGGGGCGTTTCGGAAAAACAAGTCCCTCAGGGACAAACTGCATTTGGACGATCCGCCGGTGGTCGGGTTCGCGTATTGGTTCGCCGCGGCTTTGTTCCACGGCGATTTGGGGGATTCCGCCGCCGTCGACAAGGGAAGGCCGGTCGTCGATTTGATTCTAGAGAGATTGCCCGTTACTCTTTCGTTGAACATCTGCGCCGTGATTCTCGTATATTTAGTGGCGGTGCAGATCGGAATATACTCGGCGGTCAACAAATCCAAGACTCTCGACAATTCCGTCACGTTCCTCCTCTTTTTCCTCTATTCTCTTATGGACGCCTGGGTGGCGCTGCTGCTGCAGGCCTCTTTCTGCGAGGGAGGCTGGCTTCCGATTTTTCCATTGAAGGGGCTTGAACCATCAACCACCTGGGACGTTTCCACCTGGGCTATTATGTTCGACACCGCCAAACACTACGTCATTCCGGTGTTCTGCTTGAGTTACGCGGGAATCGCGGGGATATCCAGGTACGCCAGATCAAGCATGCTCGACGTGATGGGGCAGGAGTACGTGAGGACCGCGCGCGCGAAGGGGCTTTCAGAACGCGTCGTCGTATTCAAACACGCCTTCAGAAACGCTTTGATCATCCTCATCACGCTCTTCGCCGGACTTCTTCCAGGACTCGTCGCCGGCAGTATAATCATCGAATACATATTCAACATTCCCGGCATGGGGTCGCTCTCGATGATGGCGTTGAGCAGTCGGGACATTCCACTCTTGATGGCGCTTTTCGCGTTTGGGGGCGGCCTCACGCTTTCCGGAATACTTCTCTCCGACCTGCTCTACGTGGTCGCCGATCCGAGGATCTCTTTCAAATCCAGGTGACGCCCACGAATTCAGGTTCCTCAAGCATTTGCGTCGATGATCGCTGAAATCGAAATATCCGAGTCCGCTCCAGCGAGTCTGATGGCCTCGTGCGCCTGCATCGCGGCGGCGGCGGCCAACGTGCCGGCCATCTCGGGACTCCCGCTGTCGGGATCACCAATCACCACAAGCTTGCCGGGCCCGCGGCTTATTTTGAAGTCGCCTATCGCCCCTACGCCGGCCAAGCCGGAAACCGCGACAATTGGTGTTTCAGGTTTGTTTTTTATGAAATGCGCGACCAAAGACGCTTTGCATTCGGCATCGTCGAAACACTCCAGAACAATGTCGGCCGCGATAGAGGAAAAACGCTGCAGATTCCCGGGCTCTACTCTCTCTTCGATCGCCTCGACCTTGATTTCCGGATTGATCCGCGATAAATTCTCCTTAAGCGCTTGAACCTTCTTCATCCCAATCTGGTCGGCGAAATAGTATTGCCGATTGAGGTTCGAGCGGACGATGACGTCGAAATCAACCAAAGTCAGCGCTCCGGCACCGGCTCGCACCAACATGACGGCGGCGTTTGAACCGAGGCCGCCCGCTCCGAAAATCAGGAAACGACACTCCCGCAACACCTCGAACACCCCGGAGGGATTGGCTTGAAACATTTCCAGCGACATAAAGAATCTCCCAAGACATTTGGTAACCGTTAAACTTAAGGCAGCGGCAATTTTACGCATACGTTTTTGGAGCACGGGCCCGCCCAGGCGGGCCTGTACTCCAAAGGTTTTCCGCGCGTGCTTTCGGATTTGGTTGCGCCCCCCCCTTTTTTCGAGGGGATTGAGCCAGTTGCAAAAGTCTGAGCGAACCGTGTCGCGAGCGCATGAGGCGCAACCCAAAAGTCGCATGCTGCTCATAATGGGATGCCGCGCGGTCGTTCAGACTTTTGCAACT
>JAADHT010000102.1 GCA_013151705.1 Kiritimatiellota bacterium
CGCTTGGCATTCAAACGCTTGAGTGGTTACCACACGGCGCGTTTGAATGCCCGCCCGGCTACGGCACGCTGGCTTCGTGCAAAAACCGGACTAAAGCGCGTGGAATTTCGGAAACCGGCGGTCGGTTGCGCGCTTTGCCTTATGGGATGGACTAAATGGGGCTAATGGGGCGGATTGGAGGCGGTGGACTCATTACCAGGAGATTTCGATCCTGACTGAGTCGGAATCGGGAAACGCTCTTTGCTCCACTCTTTGTCGGTCGAGAGGTCGTAATTGACCTCCATCCATCCCGGCTCCAGGCCGATGACATCACAGGGAATCTCCTCGCGCCGGAAATTCAACGCGTCCGAGACGGCTTCGAAATCGTTCGCCTGGGTGCGGCATATGTACCACAACCCGAAAGCCCATACGGGAGGCAGCTTGGGCCTGCCAGTCAAGGCCGTGTAGTCGTCGATAAATGAACGGTAGCGTATTATTCATAAAGTCGTTTCACTCTTGAATCCGCTATATTGGCGGATAAGCGCGTCCACGATTTCGCAGGCGAGTTTTTTCTTGTCCATAAGCGGGAACCGAAGTTTAGCGCCGGTTTTCGACATCATCACGGCGGCGTTCGAATCGGATTGGAATCCCGAATCCGGTTTTGAAACATCGTTGGCGATTATCCAGTCGAGATTCTTCCGCAGAAGTTTGCCTTTTGCGTTTTCCAGGATATTATCCGTTTCCGCGGCGAATCCGACCAGCATCGGCGAATCGCCTTCGCGGTCGGCCCCCAACGCCGCCAGGATGTCCTCGGTAGGCTCGAGTCGAAGGATCAGATCCTCGCCGTTCTTTTTCAACTTTTCACTGGAAACGGAGACAGGACGGTAGTCGGCGACGGCGGCAGCCATGACAATGATGTCCGCGGAGGGTGCTTCGCCGCGAATTTCGCGGGCCATTTCGGCGGCCGATTCGACTTCCACGAGATTTTCCAAGCCAGTTGGAGGTTGGAGGGCGACCGGACCAGCCACAAGGACTACCTCGCAGTCCGCTGCGATTGCCGCCTCGGCCAAGGCGTATCCCATCTTTCCGGACGATCGGTTGGAGATGAATCTCACAGGATCGATCCGCTCCCTGGTGGGGCCGGCCGAAATCAAAAACTTTATTTTAGTCTTACTCATTTTGACGTTTAGATTGCTTGCTCGGAATAACGTGTAAGAAAAATTTCACTATTCGGACTCCATTCCTGAACAACGCGGCGAGTCAACTTAGCCCCTTTGGCGACTTGGCGGTGAATGGCGCCCCACCAACAAACAAGAAGGAAGTGGATGACTCCGTCCGAAAGAAAGATAACCGGTTTGCGACAAGATTGCAATCCGATTCCCGGACTGTCTTGTCCTGATTTAAGTTGATTTGATTTTGGAGATGGTTTTGGTCGTCGAGAAGCCGGGGGTTAGTGGGATGAAGCGAATTTCCGCGCCGATTATTGAAAGAGATTTTTTTTCCTGGGGATTTATGGTGTCGATGTCGTAGTCGCCGCCTTTGACGTATATGTCCGGAGTTGTTCGCTCAATTATTCCATCGCAGCGGATGGTGTCGAAAATCGACACGGCGTCGACGAAATAGAGCGAGGCTATAATTGCAGCTCTGGCGTTCTGATCGTTCACCGGTCGGCCCGGTCCTTTAAGTTCTTTCGTCGAGGCGTCCGAATTAAGCGCCACTATCAAAGCACCGCCTTCGTTTCTCGCCTTGAAAAGGTACTCGACATGTCCTTGGTGGAGAATATCGAAGCATCCGTTCGTCATCACCAGTTTTCGGCCTTCGGCTTTGAGGGCGACTCTCCATTTCAAAGCCACGTCCATCGTCAATATTTTTTCCAAAGGCGATTTCATTGAAGTTTCCCGTGTTGATAACGCTCCATCTGGAAAAGAAGCTAAAATAAGAAATTCGAATATCGAAACTTCGGGCTTAGGATTTCCCGGATCAGCCGTGGTTGACGGTGCTCTCAAGCACCGTCTATTCAATCCTCTTGGTAGAATACAGGCATATACGCGTAGTTGACGATTTGCATATCGGAATCCAGTATGAGGAAGCGAAAGGCGTTCTCTAAATCCCCGAGCAACTCCTGCTCGTAGGGATCCGTTGTTTGAGTGTCTTTCGTCAAGTCCGCCATCGTCAGGAAGATGGAGGAGACTCCGTATAATTCCTCCGCGAAATTGTATTTGACATGACCTGTTCCAAACCCGCTAGTCAGGTCGATTTCATCCGTTGTCAACTCTCCGGTGAAATACTCCGGATTGTCATCACCGGATACTTTAGCGGTGTCGTCATTCGTCAAAAACCTGTCGTCGGGGCCCGTCGACCAGTCGCTGATATGCCGTCCGGAATCCCCCGCGAATTGACCGTTGCCGGCATAAGCGTCGCAGTTTCCGCGGGCGTTTATTATTCCCCTGACGTTCGCGTCGCCTAAAGCGAAAGCGAAGATCACGCCAAGAAAAACAACCATAATCGCCACGAGGGATATGGTCAGTTCAACGATGGCCTGTCCTTTTTCGTTGTTTTTCATGAAAGCGGTGTTCCAATCAGAGTTCATTCCAAAGCCGCATAGACACTTCATACCGTACAACGCATACGGAGCGTTTTTTATTGCCTCGCGTTGTATGCCGGAGGTGTGCTCGATCCTAGGATTTTCCGTGGTGGCGGCTCAACCACCTGAAATCTTCGCTTTGAGCTGTTCTTGAAATTCCTGGAGATCCTTTTCCGTTGGTTTGCCCTCGCTTTTCTCGAAGGCCAATCTCCCGGATTGGTCGAGAACCCAGTCGGCGGTTGCGCCTGAAGAAAAATTCACGGAACCGCTCAAAGCGATTCCGGGACGGGTCAATTTGCTTATTTCGACGACCGTTCCAAGCGGTTTCTTCTCAACAACCGCCTCGGCTTCGACGGTTTCGCTTTCAGGTTCATCCTCTTCCTGATCGCTCCAATCAACATCCAATTCGGAGACCAACATTTTCAAGTCGAAAAAAGTCATTTTCTCGCCATGTTCAACATCAAGCGCTTTTTGCACTTCATCGAGAGAACTTCCTTCTTTAAGCATTTCCGCGACGATTTTTTTCAATTCGATGGATTCCATAAACATAATCTCCAATTTATCCACTCCCGTTGAATTCCAACGGTTCAAAAATCAGGACGATCCGATGTTTGAATTTACCTCAATTCACCGTTTTTTCAATTTTTTAGCTGGTTTTGGCTGAATCACAACAGCGTACTCCTCTATTTTGTAGTCCAAATCAGCGGCCATGCAGACGTATTTGATGGCGACCAGCAATGGAATGTTCTCCATTTTAATGGTTACGCGTGTTTTACTGGTGTTCATCCTCTTGAACACGAAATTGACGCCCTTTCCGTCCACCGCTAGAATCTTGCTCCTTTTTCGGAGGTATTTGAAGACCGCCACGGGATTCGTACTTTCGAAATCAATTTTTTTTATTTTTATGGACTTGAGTTTCGCGACGAGTTTTTTGTTCCAAGGGCGTCTCTCGCCCCCCGAGAACACCGGAATTGAAAACAGCGTGGCCGCTGCCAATATGAAAACGAAGAGCGAGGTTCGGTTTCCGCGATTCATAAAAACCTCCACTTTCCGATTGAGACGCCGTATTCACTCGGATCAATCGCAACCGGAATATTTTTTTCGATGGACTCATACGCCTTCAGGGCGCATATTGTCGCCCTCGCTCCATCAACGGCGTTGATCGCAAATTGTTCGCCCGTGGCAATTGCTTGAGCGAACGCGAAGATAGAAGCATCGTGTCCTTTATCGACTTTCAACATATGAAAATCATTCGCCGCATGCTCTCCCGAAAGGTTTTGATCAGGTCTCTGCGAGAAGCTTTTCTGATAAATATTCGACTTTTCAACCGAGTTCATCACTTCACGCGTCTCTTCATAGGACATCGTCATGGGTTTTTCGACAAACACATGTTTTCCGTATTCAATCGCCTTCAGAACATAATGAGCGTGGAGTTGACTGCGCGTTCCGACCATGACAGCGTCGATATCGGGATTCTCAAAAATATCCTTGTCATTCGTGGTGGTGATTTCCGGCGAGAATTCCCCAGCCCTTTGCTTAAGCAACTCCTCATTCACATCACAAAGCGCATGAATTTTGATTTTAGGGTTTCGAAGCATGTTCGGCAAATGCTGACGCGCCATAAACGCGCCAACTCCAATCACTCCGACATTCACGTTTTCGCCTTTCATCCGTTTTATTCCTTTGAGCCAGTTGCAAAAGTCTGAACGACCGTCTAGAGAGCCAGTTTGTGAACGACAGTATCTCGTCTCCGCAGCCAATCGATTTTAAACCACAACTCATCCACGTCCATCCGTCCTTTGAAAAACAAGTTTAGCTCGTAAAGCTGGTTTTTCCAGCAGTTAAAAGAAGGAATCTCATGGTATTGGACGGGAATGTAATTATTATGGTAAAACACTTCCATATCCGGATCGGCTGCTATTTGCCTGGCGGCAACCGCGCGGTGCGGAAACATCAGCGGGTTGCCATTTTCGGCCTCGCAAATTTTGTCTTGAAATTCTTTTGAGCATAAGAATTGAAAAAACTCTTTCAAATCATCCTTTTCAAAGCTGCATTCAAGTCCGAAGTGCAACTTTTCAACCCCCTTGAATGTAATACGTTATAAGCCCGTTTCTTTTTTCGCAACCTCCAACTATTTAGTTTGCAAGAGGTTGCGAAAAAAGAAATCAAGTCTACATTTTGCTGTTTTGTTGCTGTTCATCCGCGAATTTGTGTTTAACCAGCGGTTCGCGTCGCCATCGTCGTCGTAATCGATTACGATAGCTATCAAGAAATGAGGCATCACCCGATGCTGAATAGGCAATCAACTATGTCAAGCGTCTTTTCGAATTTTTTGTGGAAAAATATGGATATAGAGCAAATTCCGCAATCTTATGAGCCAATTGCAAAAGTCTGAACGACCGTGCGACTGGCTCTTATGTATGTTTTGACTCGGGTATGGAGGCCGTGTAGGGGATGTTGATTGATTCCGACTTGGCGACGTGGCATGCGACTTGTAATTTTGTGTCGGAAATGTATAGTATTCACTATGAGAACAATAGTGGCGGTTTTTGGTGTTTTGTGGCTGTCGGGTTTCTGTTGCGGTTGCGTTGGCGTGAAAGACGACGGTTCGCAAAAGGGACAACCGCCGTTCGAGACACAGTCGCTCCGCGTTGGCGTGGCGGTTGGCAAGCCGCCTTTGGCGTACCGGAACGCCTTCGGAGAGTTGGTCGGGTCGGAGGTGGAGTTGATCCGCCGATTCGGCGAGCGCCGCGATATTCAACTAACTTTGATCGAATACGATTCCGGTGATATATTCATTGCGTTGAGGCGGGGCGACATCGACATAGCTGTTTCGGCGGCGACTGAAGACGAGATAGCCTCCCGCTTCCTCGCCATTTGCGCTCCGCATGGGCGGACTGGACAGCGGCTGGTGGCGAATGCGGAGATCGCGCCGTTCATCATCGATCTCAAACAGATTGATAATGATAACGTCAGAGTCTATTCCGTGGCTGGAAGCGCGTCCGCGAGATTCGCGAAACGATTCTTCAAATCCGCGGATGTAGCGTCGTTGGAGAGTGTCGAGGAATGCGTCGAAAAGGTGCTGCGCGACAACGGCTGCGTTTTTCTTACGGACGAGACGACTGCTTTCGAATTGTTGAAAAAACGCAACGAACCGCGGAAAACGGCAGCCGAAGACGCGAAAACCGCGGAACAAAACAAAAAGCCGGTCAACGGCGGGGGCTCGGGTAGACAGTCGAAGCCAGTGCTCGCTTTGGTTTTGGGACGTTTGACCGACGAGAGGATTGCGTGGGCGGTCAGGCGCTCCGACGCGAAGCTGAAGAAGATGTTGGATGACTTCGTCGTTGATTTGAACGAGGCTGAGGCCAATCCGGTGTTCGAACGCGTCGAAAGGCCGCTTTTCGGAGTCAAGGCCCCCTCTTCAAAACTCAAACACACAGTGTTCAAATCGAAACCAGAATAGCTGGAGACTTGGCGATGGGAAGCAGTCCATTTTTTATTCACTACTTGTCCAACGGGGATTCGGGGGTCGCCGACAAATTCATTTCGTGGTCAGGCCAATAAAAAAGGTTAGATTTAACAATCCTCGTGGTCTTAAGCGGCAATTATATTAAGGTGGAAGCGAATATGGGTGATCAAACGGAAAAACGGAAGGTTTTTGTCATAGACGACGAGCCGCGGCATAGAAAACTCTATTCCGAGGCGCTCGAGCGCATTGGCGTGGAGGTGATTCCTCTTGAATCGGCCGAAGAGGCTCTCAAGTGTCTGGATTCCGTTGTTCCGGACATGGTGATCAGCGACGTGCGCATGCCCGGAAAAGACGGATTGACGCTTCTCGAGGAGATCCGCGAACGTTTTCCGGACATGCCGTTTCTGCTAGTTACAGCGTTTCCCGAAGTCCGGGAGGCGGTCAGCGCGTTGAAAATGGGAGCGGTGGACTACTTGGAGAAACCAGTTGATCTGGACGAGTTGACGGCCGCTGTGAACGACGTGCTGCACGTTACCGACAGAATCGAAGACTCGCTAGACGTGCCCAAAGCGCTTCTGGACGGAGTGATAGCGGAAAGCGAATCGATGAGATTGATACTTCGAGACGCGTACAGGGTGGCGTTGAGCGACGCCACCGTTTTGATAACCGGGGAGAGCGGCACCGGGAAAGAGGTTTTGGCCAGTTTCATACACAAGGCCAGCGAACGGCAAGGAAAACCGTTCATAGCCTTGAATTGCGCGGCGATTCCCGCGAACATATTGGCCAGCGAGCTTTTCGGTCATCGCAAAGGAGCGTTCACAGGAGCTACAGCCAATAGAAAGGGCATTTTCCGCGAAGCCGACAGCGGCACGCTTTTTTTGGACGAGATCGGCGATATGCCGATCGAGCTGCAACCGTCCATTCTCAGGGCGATAGAAAAAGGACTGGTTTCACCGGTCGGCAGCGATTCTGAGGTTTCAGTTGATTTCCGCCTCATAGCCGCCACAAACGCCGACCTTGACGAATCAGTCCGCTCGGGAAAATTCAGGGACGATCTCTACTATCGTTTGAACGTGATATCGTTTCATATGCCTCCACTCCGCGAAAGACGCTGCGAGATTATGCCGCTGGCGCGTTTTTTCCTGTCGCGGAGGCAACGGGGGGATTCGCGATTTTCGCGGGCGGCCATGGAGTTGATGATGGGGTACGATTGGCCGGGCAACGCCCGTGAGCTGGCCAACGCCGTGGAGAGAGCGTCGATAATATCGAACACGGACATAATTCTTCCCGAGCATCTGCCGCCGGTTGTCGCCGCCGGTTCCGCCCGAAGCTTGTCGTCGGTGGCGGACGGCGGCTCAGGCGAAGTGAAGACGATGGATCAAGTCGAGCGCGAGGCGATCGAGGCGGCGTTGCGTGAATTCGACGGTAACCGCACCAAGGCGGCCGTGACTTTGGGCATAAGCAGACGGACGCTCATCTACAAGATAAAACAATACGGTCTGCGATGAGATACGAGTTGATTATTTTCGATATGGACGGCACTTTGACCGTTCCAGCGTTGGATTTCGCCGCACTGCGCGATGAGTTGGGAATACAGACAGGCGACATTCTTCTGGAGCTTGAGAGATGTTCGGAGGAAAGGCGTTTCAAAGCTTTGGAAGTGATCAAACGGCACGAGTCCGCGGCGGCCTCGGCGGCCGAGCCTCAGAAAGGTTGCGTCGAGTTCTTGAAAAAGCTGTGTCGGGCCGAATGCAAAACGGCTATTCTGACGCGGAACTCGCGCGAAAGCGTGGACTCGCTTCTAGCGAAACTCGCGGTTCCATTCGATTCCATCCTGACTCGGGAGCATCCGCATGTGAAACCATCTCCTATGCCGGTTCTGCACATATTGGATGAATTGGAAGTGGCCCCCTCGTCGGCGTTGGTGGTCGGGGACTACATTCATGATCTGGAGTCTGGAAAAGCGGCGGGAACGGAGACATGTTTTTTCCGAAATCCCGAAGCGGTCTCTTTCGCGGAATTCGCGGATTTCACCGTCTCGTCGTATGCGGAATTGGACGGAATTGTGTTTGGAAAATGAGCGAGCTTGAAATGTTTGGAGCATTTGCGGAGGAAGCAATCCAAGGGGGCGCTTCCGCACCGGTTCGAATGCCGTTCTCCGGCAAAACCGGCGCTAACCCGATAGATGATTTTCACCGCGGCGCCAGCGCGAATCGATCAGCCCGGCATCAGGCGACAGCGTTGGTTTCGCCAAAAACCCCCTCTGGACGAGGATGGTTTGTATTCAGATTTCAACCGCGTTTTCCCGCTTTTTTATCTCTGTTCTTTAACGCGGGCGGCTTTGCCGACGCGGTCTCTGATGTAGTATAATTTGGCGCGTCGCACTTTCCCTTTGCGCTCGACTTCGATTTTAGCGACTCTGGGCGAGTGGATGGGGAATACCCTCTCCATTCCATTGCCGAAAGCGACGCGGCGCACGGTGAACGTCTCCTGTATTCCGAGACCGCTTCTAGCGATGACGATGCCTTTGAACGCCTGTATGCGCTCGGTCTCGCCCTCGATGATTTTCGTATGCACAGTAACAGTGTCCCCTATATTGAACTCGGGAATATCGCCACACTGTTCCGAATTGATTTTATCCATGATGTTCGCCATTTTCAATCTCCTTGTTTAAATGAACTTAACCGGCTGTCGCCGGGAATCCAGTCAAGATTAGCCACTAATGCACTAATGGAAAAGAACAAATTCCTATACCATCAAGTTAAATCCATCGCCATTAATTTGTCGCCGTAAACGCCTCTTCGCGGCGAAATTCCATTCCCCGCGCTCACATTCAATCAACCGCGCCCGCGGTCGGCAGGAAGATCCGGTCTGCGCTCCGCCGTTCTTCGTTTCGCGGTTTCCAAGCGCCATTTGGCGATCTCTCCGTGATTTCCCGACAGCAAAACGTCGGGCACTTTCATTCCATTGTATAGTTCCGGCCTGGTGTATTGCGGATACTCCAGCAACGTCGAATCCGAAAAAGACTCCTCATCGACCGATGTTTCCGAACCCAGAACGCCTGGAAGCAATCTGGTCACCGCGTCCACAAGCACCATGGCGGGCAGATTGCCGCTGGTCAACACGTAGTCTCCTATCGAAACCTCCATATCGACCAATGATTCCCGGATTCTTTCATCCACGCCCTCGTAATGACCGCAGATGATCACCAAGTGTTTTTCATTGGAGAGAACGCCAGCCATTTCCTGATTGAAAACCCGTCCTTGCGGGGTCATCAACAGTATTTTCGAATTTTTGGAGCTCAAGGCCTCCACCGCTTTGAAAACAGGTTCGGCCATCAACAACATTCCCGGTCCGCCACCGTACGGCTTGTCGTCGACCTGGCGGCGTTTGCCTTCCGCGAAAAGCCGCAGATCAACGGTGTTCACACACAAACTCCCATTGTCGATCGCTCTCGCGACGATGCTCTCGGAGAATGGTCCGAAGAAAATATCTGGGAACAGGGTTATTATATCGACTTTCAGCAAGTCAGTCCAAGACCTCCACCGTGTAGTTCAATTCGAAGCGCCTGCCGGCTCCATTGACCAAAGCGCGTATAGCCGATATCGTCTTGCCGTTTTTTCCGATGATTTTACCAATGTCCTCTTTGGCGCAACGAACTTGAATCACTTTTTGGCGTTCATTCTCGCCAAGCGCGATGCAGACTTGCTCCGGACTGTCCACGAGGGCTCTGACGACGTAATCGACAAAATGCTCCAAGTCTTTCTTACCGTCCGACGACGCGGGTTGCGGTTCAACGGCGTCATCGCCTTTCAAAAAACCTAATATTTTTTTTATCACTTATATGACCTCTACTCTTTTTTTTCGTCGGCCTTCGCGTCGGACGGCTCATCTTTTTTAGGCTCTTCAGCCTGTTCCTCCGTAGCGTCGGCGTCCTTGTTCTGTTTTCCTTCGGCCTTTTTTTCAGCTGATTCGGTTTCTTCCACGGCGGCGGACTCTTCTTTTTTCGCTTGATCCGCATCGGCTTTCGCTTTCGCGTCCGCCTCTTTCTTGGCTTGCGCCTCGGCGGCCTTCTTTTCCGCCAACGCCTTGGCTTCGGCATCCGCCTTCGCCTTCGTCTCGGCCTCGGCTTTAACCTTGGCATCCGCTTTTTTCTTTTCCTGCGCTTTGGGATCGCGGACGCGTCTCGCGATATCCGCGGCCGTATCGCTGGGTTGAGCTCCGACTCCGACCCAATGATCGTATCTCTCCAAATTCAATCTTTCCTCGTCATGGCGCGGATCGTAAAATCCGATTTCCTCAATGGTTTTGCCGTCACGCGACGAGCGGGCGTCCACGACAACCACTCTGAAGCAGGAGAGATTCCTCGTGCCTGTTCTTTTCAAACGTATTCTTACCATCAAACTTTTCCTTTTGTTTTAGCGCGGGGCGCGGGCGCGCTCCGTAGTGCATCACAGTCATAGTCCGTTTTTCGTTCCACCGACATCTGGACGCGATCGTTTCAAGTAAGGATCGGAAGTAATGACTCTTCCGTTTGTCGCCACGACGCGCCAAAGCGTTCTCGAACGCCTCTTCGAACCGGAATCCGAATCGAGGGAGCGTAAAGTATAGCGTTTTTCAAGAATTTCAAAGTGTTTCACGAGAAAATTGAAGAGAAATATGCGATTGTGCGTTTCAATCCCTCGTTCAAATCGATTTCCGGGCTCCATCCGAGTGTGTTTTCAGCCTTCGTTATGTTCGGGCGGCGCCTCGTCGGATCATCCGCCGGAAGCTCGCGGTGGATTATCTTGGATTCGGATCCCGTAATCTCCAGGATTTTCTCGGCCAGCTCCAGGATGGTGAACTCGCCCGGATTTCCCAAGTTGATGGGCCCGGTCACCTCTTCGGGGGTGTTCATCATCTTGACGAATCCCTCCACCAAGTCGTCTACGTAGCAGAAGCTTCTCGTCTGGGAACCGTCGCCATAGATCGTTATGTCATCGTCCTTCAGAGCCTGAACTATGAAATTGCTGACAACGCGGCCGTCGTTCGCCTGCATTCTCGGACCATACGTGTTGAATATTCGCGCGACCTTGATCGACACGCCCAACTGCCTGTGGTAATCGAAGAACAACGTTTCGGCGCAGCGCTTGCCCTCGTCATAGCAACTTCTGGTGCCTATGGGGTTGACGTTTCCCCAGTACTCCTCAATTTGAGGGTGAACGGTGGGATTCCCGTACACTTCGGACGTGGAGGCTTGAAATATCGGGATGTTGAGTCTTTTGGCGATCCCCAGCAGGTTTATGGCTCCCATCACGCTGGTTTTCGTCGTTTGAATCGGATCGTGCTGATAGTGGACGGGCGAAGCTGGGCATGCCAGATTATATATGGCGTCCACTTCGACGTAGAGGGGCCAGGTTATGTCATGGCGTATTAATTCGAAGCCCGGATTCGACAGCAAATGTCTTATGTTTTCTTTCGAGCCGGTGAAAAAATTGTCAAGGCAGATCACATCGTGGCCGTCGGCTAAAAGACGTTCGCAAAGATGGGAGCCGAGGAATCCGCCTCCACCCGCGACCAGAATCGTTTGTTTGTTTGGCATGTCAATCTCCAAATTATCCAATTGTTGGTTGTCCAGGCATTGTTTGAACCGAGCTTCTAACTGTTTTCCGAAGCGCATTGTCAATCATGCGCGGGATAGAGCGTTCTCGCCGCGCCGCGTTCCACGACACCCGCTCATTTCCGCAATCAAGTTGGCTGGAACGCTTCGCGATAACGAAACTAGCACTGCAACCGCTCCATTTCAAGCATTGCGTACAGGTTTGCGACACTCGCGGTCGCGCCCCGTCAGCCCCCGTTGCATTTGTTTACAGAGCATGGTATAGTACAGTTTTGGTTCTGGTGGATATGCGGAATGGGAATTGATGGTATCCGTTAAAGTTGGAGCACTGCCGACCTTGCATCGGTGATGGGCCGGACTTCCAATCCTAACGGTCGCATTTGATGGAAGTGCGGAAATCGCGGAGATATGATGAGCTCGAAAAAAGATGTGAAATTGAAGATAGCGGTGGGCGTCAGCGGGGGGGTCGACTCCGCCGTAGCGGCTTTGCTGTCGAAGGAGGCCGGGCATGAGGTTGTCGGTGTCACTATGCGTACTTGGGACGATGAGTATCTCGCGACGCGAGGCGATTTGAAAGGCGGAGCGTGCTTCATTCCCGACGGCGGAGCGAGACTGCGCGACGCCGCGAAGGTGTGCGGGCATTTGGGAATCCCGCTGACCGAGGTTGACTGCGCTACTACTTTCACCAACGAGATTCTGAAGAATTTCAATGACGAGTATATGGCTGGAAGAACTCCGAATCCCTGCGTGATATGTAATCGATTCGTCAAATTCGGGGCGTTTCCACAGTTGGCGGCCGCGGCCGGAGTGGAATTTGACGTGTTCGCGACCGGCCATTACTGCCGCGTCGAATACGACGAGGTCGCCAAGGGCCCGGTTTTGAAAAAGGGATTGGACGCCTTCAAGGATCAATCATATTTTCTTTATCGTCTGGTTCGCGAGCAATTGAGGAGAATACGTTTTCCGCTTGGAAATCTCACGAAAAAGGAAGTCCGAAAAATAGCGATGGACGCCAATATTCCTGTACATTCAAAAAAAGAGAGCCAAGATTTCTACAACGGTCATTACGGGGATCTGCTCGACTCGGGGGATCGTCCTAAAACTGGGCGCTTCATCAATCCTGACGGCGAGACGATAGGCGAGCACAAGGGGTTCTGGAACTACACCATCGGACAACGCAAAGGACTTGGAGTCGCGCACACGGCACCTTTGTACGTGGCGGAACTGCGACCCAAGACGAACGAGGTGGTTTTGGCCGAAAGGGAGGCTCTGCTGTCGAAAACTCTGACGGCGGACTCTCTCAACTTTTTCTTCGATGATCTGCCCGAGAGAGCGGAGGCGAAGATACGGTCTTCGCCGGAGACGAAAAACTGTTCAGTGGAATTGATGGCCGGCGGATCGGAACTGCTGGTCGAATTCGACGAGCCCTGTTTCGCCGTCACTCCGGGCCAGTCCGTCGTGCTGTACGATGGCGACACCGTTCTGGGCGGAGGAATAATATCGGGATAATGGAGTGAGGGCACCGCACGCCGCTTTGAAAAATCCACCTACCGCTCATAATGGGATGCCGCGCGGTTCCTCCTTCGCTCTACGAGCTATGGAGGACAAGCTGTTCAGACTTTTGCAATTGGCTCGTTAGACCCTGTTCGAATAGGGTCTCGTTAAGCTTTGGATTTCTATCAACCTTGCCTGCCGTGAGCTTGCCGAAGGGTGTCGGTGGAGAGTCGACAATCCAAGCTCAACGGCCTTCGGAGAGCAGCTCCAGCACTCCAGCACTCCAGCACTTCCCCCGGTTTTCAACCTTTCCAGAAGGGGGAGATGTCGCGCAGACGTTTGACGATGGCGGGAAGTTCGGAGCAGATCAGATCGACATCCTCCATCGTGTTGTATCTGGAGAAGCTGAATCGAATCGCTCCATGCGCGGCGGTGTACGGCACGCCCATCGCCCGGAGAACGTGCGAGGGCTCCAGACTGCCCGTCGTGCAGGCGCTTCCGCTCGAGGCGCAAACTCCGAGTCTGTCGAGCAGCATCAAAATTGATTCGCCTTCGATAAACTCGAAACTGATATTCGAGGTGTTCGGCAGGCGATTATCAACGTCTCCGTTCACACGCGTCACCGGAATGACGTCGGTCAACCTGGCTTCCAGTGTGTCGCGAAGTTCGCGAACCTCGCGGTTTTCAAAGTCTATATTGTCATTCGCGAGTTCCGCGGCTTTTCCCAACGCCACGATCCCTGGCACGTTCTCAGTGCCGGCTCTGCGATTACGCTCCTGATGTCCACCCGCTAGAAACGGTCTGAAACGCGTTCCGCGGCGGATGTACAGTGCGCCAACACCTTTAGGGGCGTGCAATTTGTGTCCGGACAGGCTAAACATGTCGATTTGCGAGTCCGCCATGTCGATGAGGATTTTCCCGACCACCTGAACGGCGTCGGTATGAAACAGGGCTCCATGTTTTTCCGCGATTTCCGCGATTTGCTCCACTGGGTAGATGTTTCCGGTCTCGTTGTTGGCCCACATGACCGAGACTACGGCTGTTTTGTCGTCAACCATCTCCTCGAGACGTTCCATATCCAGCCGACCTTTGGAATCGACTGGAACGGTCTCGACCTTGTATCCGCGGCGCTCAAGTTCCTGTCCGAGATTGAGGATCGCCGGGTGTTCCACCTTGCTCACCACTATCTTTTTTTTGTTCGGACACTGATAGAGAGCGCTGTAGATTGCGGAGCTGTCGCTTTCAGTGCCGCAGCTCGTGAAAAGGATCTCATGCGGTTTCGCTCCAAGAAGGGCCGCGACTTTCGCTCTAGCGTCCTCGATATGGGCGGCAACCTGTCCACCGAAAGTATGCACGCTTGAAGGATTGCCGTAAAACTCCGTCAGAAACGGATACATCGCCTCCAGCACCTCCGGAGCGACTTTCGTCGTGGCGTTGTTGTCGACGTATATCGTTTTGTTATCCGACGCACTCATCATTTCACCTCCTCCACTTCGAGAGCCGGTGATACGAATTCGCGAAGTTTCTCCTGCACGACGTTTCTCATCGTCAAGTGCGAAGTGGGACACATGGCGCACCGACCTCTGAGAGAGACCTTGACCAAGTCGCCTTGAATATCGACAAGCTCGATACCACCACCATCTCGCTCGAGCAGCGGTTTGATCTCCTTCTCGAGAACCTCCTGGATCTTCATGACCTTTTGAACGATGGACATACCTTCGCTTGCGGAATCGTCACTACCTTCATCCCCGCGCCAAAGCCCGTCGAGAATGGATTGGATGTCGTCGAGGCAACCACCGCATCCGCCGCCGGCCTTGCAGTAGTTTTTGACGTTCTCCGCCTCTTTTATGTTGTTTTCCTTCGCGATTTTACGAATTTTAACGTCGGTAACGCCAAAGCAAGTACAGACGATGCGTCCTTCATGCTCATCCTCGGCATCCGGTGGAGCTTCGCCCCGATAATCCGCGATAGCGGCTTGAAGCGCCTCCATTCCCATTACAGAGCAGTGCATTTTCTCCTCGGGCAGCTCGCCGAGAACGTCCACGATATCCTGATTCGTAACCTTCTCGGCTTCCTCTATGGTCATTCCCTTCACCAATTCCGTAAGAGCGGACGATGACGCTATGGCACTCGCGCAGCCAAACGTCTTGAATTTCGCGTCGACTATGCGGCCTCCCTCAATTTTAAGAGTCAACTTCAACGCGTCGCCGCAAGTCATATTCCCGACATCGCCCACCGCGTCGGCGTTCTCCACCTCACCCACGTTTTGGGGCTTCAAAAAATGGCTCATCACTTTATCGTTGTAATCCCACATGGTATTTCTCCGTTAATTTGCAAAACAACAAGTGTCAATCCAAAACGAGTATATACCCTACTAATTTAATATACAATCAACAATGTCAATTTTTTTCTATAAAAAACGCTATTATTCTCCACCTGGTTCACTGAAGTCACTAAAAATAAGAAAGGTTCAATTCGCATGTATCAGTGAACTCAGTGGTTAAAACGAGCGCAGAACAGTTACAAAACACTATAATTTTTGCGACCGTCTTTATCGCAATGTAAAATACGTCAGATTCCATACGTTACAACG
>JAADHT010000098.1 GCA_013151705.1 Kiritimatiellota bacterium
AAAACTAAAACCTAAAACCTATAAACAAACAAGGTTGAATAAAATGAAAATGAAAACAGGCATGATGGTCGCTTTCATCGTTGGATTGATATTCGTATTGCTGGCGTTGTTTTCAGGAAAACCGGCAAATCGAAGGATTTGGCGGAAACCGAGAAAAACGACGGAAGTGGAGATAGAGATAATCAAGGTCGAACCGCGGATGGGACGACAAAAAGAGCGACGGGCGAAATCTACCGCCGCTGTCAACCAAGGGAACGAGGGCGCACCGTCCCGCGAATCGAACGGCGGAGCTTGTCCGCCGCTTAACGCCAGCTATAGGCGGCATGTCGGTTTCGCCGCCTACTCCAAAGCGATGCGCAACCTGGGGGCCGATTTCTACATCGCCGGAAGCGGTACCAGACGTCTATATAGAATCGATTTCGATGACAAAATGCTGTTGCCAACCACGCTCGAGAGAATCAAACACGCCGGATACAGTTCCAGGACTCGGGTTATCGGAGACGAACCCGCTCTGAATGGGTTTTTGAATATGGCGGAACGCGAATACAAAATCGCGAACCCGGAAGTTCTGTTGCTTATTCCCGGGTATCTTGAAAATAAAATAGCGATGCGGTTGTCGAAATCGCTCAAAAAGCTGGGACTCTCATTCAAAGACGTCGCTGGTTTCAAAGGAGAATATATGAAATCCGGCGACCGCCTGGTATTGAAAGTCAATGAAGCGGTAATGGTGCGAACAGGAAAGAAAATTAGGATGGGATTGTCAATATATCTGTGATATTTAGCACTCTAAAAGGTCTTTATTTTCTAGCAATACATTAATATGCTGCTTTCTGAGCATAATATGGATATGTCCAGATATTTCAAAATATGGAGGAAGCTCCCCCCCCTTTTGTCAACTTTACTCCGCAGATAGGTGTCTTTTTGATCTTAAGAATTGCCTTCTCGACTTGCGATACTCCATGCTCTTTTTTCCCGCCCTGTCACACTCATCCTGTATGCCCGAACCACCCCGGCGCCATATTGCGGCCCCTGTGCCGCTCCCAAGAGTCAACCCGCAATTAGTCCGTATAAACAAACGCATCCACTTCAAGACACGTAATGTCAGCATTTGTAATCCATAATTTCAAGAATTTCTCCTAGAGCAATATTGGTTTCATCCCTTTCATACAGGACAAGTCTCTGCTCCGCTTTCAAGTGAAACCTATTTTCCCTTTTTCCCGGTTCCTCAGGGTATATATGTTGTCGCAAGCTTGAATGAAATCCTTCATTGTCACAACTCTGGTTCCATCAATGCTCACCGCGCGTTTGATGCCAGCCCTTATTATGGCGTTTTTGATGTCGCCACCTGTGAAATCGTACTTTTCGGCCAGTTTTTTCAGATCGACATCCTTGTCCACCGGCATTTTGGGAGGCAAAAGTGTGCTCCAGAGCTTTTCGCGCATCGACTTTTCGGGGATTTTGAATTCAACGACGTAACGAATCCTCCGGAAAAACGCAGGGTCGATGTTTTCGAGATAATTGGTGGTCAAGATGGCGAACGTGTTGGTGCGTTCGATCAAACCGAGAAGAACGTCAGTCTCAATGTTCGCGAATCTGTCGTTCGATGATACAACCCCTGTTCTGCTCGCGAAAATCGCGTCGGCCTCGTCGAACAACAGCACGCTGTTGCTGTCGGCCACCTCTTTGAAAAGTACCTCCAAAGCTTTTTCCGTCTCGCCCACCCATTTCGAGACCAGTTGAGAGTAATTCACGAACTTCAAATTTTTACCGGATTCGAAGGCGATAGCCTCGGCTGAAAGGGTTTTACCTGTTCCGGACGGTCCATGGAGAAGAACAGCGATCCCGTTATGGTCGGGGAAAACATCTTTGAATCCCCATTCTCCATTCAAAACTTTACGCGCTTTCTCGAAATCGATTATTTCACGCAAAGCGGATATGGTGTCGTCTGGAAGCACAACGGAATCAATTCCTTTCTGGGGTATCTTCTGCTCCTCCATTTTGGACATGAACAGCTTGTTTTTCAACTGCTCGGCCGCTCCGTCGCAAATATGGTTCATTTTGATGACTGGTTTTGACGAGGATTTTTCACTTACGGCTTTGGCCAAAGCGGAGAATACCGCGTTTTTAATCATTCCACCATTGATCTCGTAACGTTGGGATATAATATTCAAGTCCACATCTTTGTGAAGTTTCAAATTTTTCGGCAGATGTTCAAGCCAGATTTCCTTTCTCAGAGATGGACCCGGCTCTTGAAAATGGAGGATGTGATTGATACGGCGTCTCATCGCCTCGTCAATCTTGAATGACGCGTTTGATGCGAATATCACGATTCCCTCGTGTTTCTCAATCTCAATCAGAAGGTCGTTGTAGCGTTCCGACAACATCGCCTCGGATTCATCGAAAAACAAAATCGAATCGTTCATCCGCGCCTCGCGGAACAACAGAGAGAACACGTTCACCTCGGTTCTGGAGAACGCGCTGTTCATATTCGACATATCGTTGAAGTTGACCACAAGCAGTTTTTTGTCGAGATGATTTCCCAAAGCGTTGGCCAGCATCGTTTTTCCCGTTCCGGATGGTCCGACGAAAAGCATGACCAAAGCGTTGCCGTATTCAACAACCGACGAGAATTCTATCGTTTTCTTTGCTTGTAAGAACCGCGGAAAGTAATCTACTATAGTGAGAAGCTTTTCTTTGTCCTCCGATGGAATGATCACGTTTTCAAGATGGATGGATGATTTGTACAGGTAGCTTCCCTCCACGTAGTCCGAAACATTGTAATCCTCTCCTATCAGATACTCGACGAGTCTGTTGTCGATTATAACGTCGCAGGTTGTCAAACTCGCCTCCAGCCCGCTGCTTTCCACCTGGATGATATTGGACTTTAAAAGTTTAGCCTGCTTGAGAAAATATTTTTTCGCTTTCACCCGCTCCAAATCGTCTTGCAGAAGCAGAACCAACAGCTGTCCGACAGTCGGGTTCGACGAGTAGCTGGTGCTGTCTTTCTCGATAAACGCCCTGCCCACCACGAGAACCTTCAAAGCGTTTGTTTCGAACTCACTTAATTTTAATTTTCGCGACATGGCCTCCAGTCTGGGTTGAAAACCGGCTTTGACTGATTTCTGAAGTCTCACCTCCGCGATTCTCTTCGCTTTCTTCAATGCCTGCTTGATTTTCGCAACCTTTTTTTTATCGTCACTGTCAAAGAGAACCGACTCTTCCATCTCTGTTATCTCAACCATTCTCTTAAAGCTTTGGAATTCGGCGTAAAGGTATTCCATATCGTTGGCATAGGGCTTCAACTCCTCCTCATCGCCGACGACTTCGCCACCCTCTTCATCTTCGCCATCCTCTTCATCTTCATCATCAGGCTCGTCGAAATCCTCAGTCGTATTTTCGTCATCGATTTCGCGCATAAGGGCTTCGAGGTCGAAATCCTCGTCTTCATCGTCATCCATATCATCGTCTTCGTCTTGTTTCAGATCAAGAGCGGAGGGTGGAGGCGGAATGGCGTCATCCGCCAGCCCAAACATTTCAAGCAACCTGCTGCCTTGAAGCATGACCAGCTCCTCCTCGGAAACGGGAAGGTCGGCGAATATCTTGTAAATCGCCGGATTGTAGTTTACATCGCTGCTGTAAATGGATTCATCTTCGTCCAAGACGGAATTCTCGAATTCAATCACTTTGTCGCAAAAAATTGGGTAGTCTGGAGTCAGAGAATAAAGGAATCGCTTGGGAATGGATATCTCGTTGCAAATGGCTGCCAGATCGTCGTATTTGGAGTTTGCGTTCATCTTCATGAAACACGCCAGAAGCAAACGGCGTATATGTTCTCTGTCGGTTTCGGGACAAGTTTCAACATATTGCT
>JAADHT010000181.1 GCA_013151705.1 Kiritimatiellota bacterium
CTACTCCCCTTGCCCCTACTCCGCCCTATTCACTCTTCACTCTTCACTTCCCTCCCACTCTCCACTGTTCACTTCCCCCCTCTCCCGCTCACTCCGCCGCTTTGCGGTATTCCACTTTACCTAGAAACTGTATCTGGAAGTATGTGAAACCAATCAACAAGGATCCCATGACCCAAGCCATGGAGGTCGCCATGCTGAATCTTAGGTTGTTGTAGGCCTCTATCCATATTTTCAGTCCGATGACCGTGGTCGCTTCTCCAGGACCGCCGAACGTCATTAGAAAGATATTTCCCATATTTTGGAATGTTCCGATAAACGCGCCCACAAAATTGATTATTATCAATGGCAGAAGCGTGGGAAACGTGATATGAATGAGTTTTTTGAACACACCGGCTCCGTCAACTTCCGCCGCCTCGTAGAAATCCGGAGGAACGGAATGCAGCGCCGCCAAATAGATCAGACTCGCCATTCCCATGCTAGCCCAGACGGTCGGGATGACGCAGCATATCATGGCGAGCGATGGATCGTCAAGCCAGGCTTGTGGTCCGATATTCACAAATGGAATATAATTCAAAAAGGAGATCAACTGGTTGAAAAAACCTTGCGGGGTCGGATTGTACATCAACTTCCACATCAAGGCGATCACCAAACCGCTGGTCATTTGAGGTAGAAAGAAAAGAGTCCTGAAAAAGATCTTGAACCGCGGCACTTCCGTAAGAAGAATAGCGAGAATAATAGGAGCGCAAAAGGCGAAAAGCATGTTGAGAAACACGAAGTAAAGGGTTCGCAGCAAACTCATCCAAAAGCCGGAATCCCTCGCTAAAACAATAAAATTGTCGAGCCCAACGAATTTGGTCGTTCCAGTGATCTTGTAGTCTTGAAACGCCATCACCATTCCTCGCAGAAGCGGATAATAACCCCAGAGGCCAATCAACAACAATGCTGGAAGCACCATCAACCATGCCAGAGTGCCGCTGTAGACGTTCCCGGTCCGCGCCTCTTTGTTCTTTTTTAGTTGATTTCGTACGATTAAAACAACGAAGAAGATCACCATAACAAGAATCGCCGTGAAGATGATTCTAGCCAAAGGTCTGGCCTTTTTCAGTTCGCTTTCGGGAGTGGCGAACATCACACCTGAATTCGCTTTGTTTTGAACGTATTTCAGAGCTGATTTATAATCAAAATCCTCTCCTTTGGCTCCCACTATGATACCCAGCACCTCGCGGTTCAAAGCCACATCCATAGTGAACCAAAAACCCGACCAAGGTTCGGTGTAGGTGGCGATGGCGCCATTGTCCAAATCCGCGAAGTTCTGACGTAGAGTTTTCGGAATGTCTCGGATGTATTCCTCATACCCCAGACGCTTGAGGTCTTTCGGATTGACGAATCGGCTCATGCCTGATAACACTTTGTCCTTTATCGCGATATTGCGATTCTCCTCGTCATTCAACGCCAGCATCACTTTCCATATTGCGTCCCGATCCCTTTTCGAGCGTTTGGAGACGCCCTCGTACATTACAGTATAGTGATTCTGGACTTGAATGACTCTTTGTCCTTTTGGGCCAGGTCCAGCCGGGTATGGCATCCAACTTTCCAACTTAGAAGAGACGGATCGACGCCGGAACGAGAGCCAATGGCAGTCAGATCACTGATCGTCGTAATCGTCATTGCGACCTCGCCTCTGCCTAGAAGATCGCTTTGGCTACCTCCGCGCTGACCATACGCCGGACGTCCTACGCCCGTGATGATTTCTGATTCCGAAAATTCCAACTTCTCTCCATCCACCATTACGAAATGATTCTGAATATCTTGAGCGCTAAGATTGATAGGCTCTTTGTTTTTGGGATTTATCATCCATTTCATCCAACGAAGCTTATAAATCAGTTCAGCGGCTTTCATTCCCTCTTTCGATGCGAAATTGGCGTGCCATTGAGGTTTGACGGCTGTAAGATCCTCGCCGTCCGGTGTGATAAAAGAGGTGGCTCCGGATGAAAATTCGTACTCTTTCCCGGTTTTAGGGCTTTTCCGAATCTGTACAATTGGAGCTCCGCCCTGGGATTGAATCCAAGGCAGCCATTGGTATCCGCTGGATGGAATCGCTATGGCCTTCTGACCCTGTTGGACGACGGCTCCCGGGATTTTCTTGTTTGGATCAGTCAGTTTCTGACACCAGTAGAGGAACTCGCCCCATGTCGCTGGTGGTTTATTTGGGTTCAGTCCCGCCGCGGCGATCATATCAACCCTGTAGATGATGGCTAAATCCGTATGAACAGACCACGGAACAGCGTAAACTTTGCCATTTATCGTAGCGACTCTGCGCCATAGTGGTTTTATCTTTTTCCAGCCTTCCCATTTCGCCTCGTCGTCGTCGATTTGTCCGTTGCCGTTAGTGTCGTCGCCGATCCATTCGTTCAGTGGATAGAGGAATCCTTGTTTTATCTCGTTGCGAACGATGTGGAACCAGGATAGTCCAAGGTCGGGAGCCGTGTCTCCGGCGATCGACATCATCAACGCCGCTTTGGCTCCACCGCTGGGCAAGGTGATGCCGCCCCATTTTTCCAGACGGATCTCGGGGTTGGTTCTCATAAGTTGAATAAGTCGCTGCGTGTCTCCACCCTCCGGATTGTTGGGATTGTAAAATTGCGCCACCTTTATCTTGACTGGCTTTGCGGGGTTGGTTGGTTTGCTTTTCTCAGCGGCCAATCTTGTCGCAAGCAATAATCCGAATATCACAATTGTTAAAGCAAGTTTGCCAAAACAATTACGCATTAGCGTTGTGGACCATTCACTTAAAATATGTTCAGAATGAATTTGAGTTGAAATTTTTATCGTCATTACGCGCATTCCTTTTTTCTGTATGAAATATTAGCAAAAAAGTTCGAGAGCGAATAAATACACTATATCTCACATTTGTCAAATAGTTTGTTGTTTCACGCTTCCGGAAGCAATGGTTTAATTGTCACGTTGGAGAAATGGAAATTCAAAGTATCGTTGAAATGGATCATTTCGGTATCGGGAGACGTTTCGATTGAAACCGTAAGTTTAGCGGGATTCCCTTCCGAATCCAGGATTCTCGCATAGACTCCGGCACTGCCCTTGTGACATCGCCTCCCACGGGACAAGCCCGCGGGGGGCCCAAAAACTTGCCCCTCCTTCGCGCGTGAGTTGGCATCGCCACGCGTCTTCCGCAACCTTGTGTTGTGGGTGGAGGTGTCCACCTTGTTCTCTTCGCGCCTCCCGCGATCTTGTGTCGTGGGTGCGAATGTCATTCGTATTCAATATTCGAGAAAAGAGTCAGCGAATTCCAATTTCCCTCAACGAGTACTCGCTAAAAGTACCCACGTAAAACTCGCGTTTCCAAACCGCTCCCAAATTAAGCATATACCAAAGATTGTTCAAAAATGACAATCCTATGTCGACCGGTGACATTTTCGGATTTCCTTTCAACGCTATATGAATATGATCGGGCATGATTGAGTGGTCGGAAAGCTCGCATCCATTCTTCGCGGCTATCCGCGGCAGGAGTGTCGTTATTTTCTCAAAAGTCTCATCTTTGGATATACGGATGTTTCTTTCACCCGCGACCAAGACGATGTGGAGGTTGAACCAATATCGTCCACGATTGGTGTTCATCGCATCGGAGAGCTTCACGTCATCAGCGGAGCGAGTGAATTCGCTCAGAACAAGCCTGAATCTTTCATCGACCAAATCCTCTTTCGCCACCTGTCCGGCAATGTAGCGCGACACGATTTTCGAGGTGTTGCCTCCGAGGGATCGGAATCCCACCGCCCGCGAGAAACGCGTCGGATTCCCGGATTTTCTGAATGCGTGATCCAAACGTCCTTTCATTTTTCGAGCGAATTCCACCGGAGGCGTGGTCGGGACGACTCCGCAAAGAATTTGGATCAATTTCGGTTTCAAATTAAATTTGAGAAGATCGAATCCATCGTTTTTCCATTCGGGAACGCAAGAACGCGCGATATTCTCCGCATTCTCGGAAAACGTGGAGTCTCCAGAGGCGAATCCATGCCAGGAATAGAAAAGAGAGTTGGTGATTTTTGTGTTGGAAAGAGTGTATTCCGGCTCCAAGGCGGGACGCTGGAATTCCAGCATCTCGCTCAAGGACATTTTTTTTATCTCTTCAGGGCTCAGGTACTTTCGCATGAAATAAACGTCCTCTTTGGAAACACTCCCTCCCACGGAGCAAGCCCGCGGGTGGAGGCGTCCGCCTCGTTTTCTTTGCGCCTTCCGCGACCTTGTGTCGTGGGAGCAAATGTTGTCTTCTCCCAGGTTTCCGCACCACCCGCGCCACCTACGACCTAGTGTCGTGTGGGACGAATGTTGGCTTAAAGGTTGATAAGACGTCCTGTCGTAAGCCCCGGTCCAATTGCG
>JAADHT010000158.1 GCA_013151705.1 Kiritimatiellota bacterium
CGATATTAATATCGCTTTTCGTCCGCGGCGGAACCTGAATTCCCGAAATGCTTCTTGTCAAAGTGAAGTTTTAACGTATACACAGTACTAGCTCGTCCTTATGGTGGGTTGGAGTTTTGCGGCCCCAAACGACGGGTTTCGAAAAACCGCCGTATAATCGCGGCGCACTCATCTTCAAGAACACCTCTAGTTACTTCGACTTTGTGCAGCATCCCGGCGAATCCGGTTACGTCGAGAGCGGAACCGGCGCAACCGGATCTCGGATCACTCAAACCGAAGACAACGCGTTTTATCCTTGAATTAACCATCGCTCCCGCGCACATGGCACAGGGTTCTTTGGTTACGAACAAGTCCACATCGACAAGCCGCCAGTCCTTGAGCGCCGCCGCCGCTTGGGTGATAACAAGAATTTCAGCGTGAGCCGTGGCGTCCTTAAGGGATTCCACCTGATTATGGGCGGAGGCTATCACCGCGCCATCCAATACAGCCACGGCCCCGACCGGAACCTCTCCCGACTCCGCGGCGTATTCAGCTTGAAGCAATGCCCGTCTCATAAAATGTTCGTCATCGAAGACTATCACTTGCAACACCTGGATCCCGTTTGAAAGGTTTACCCGCCTTTGGCGCGCCTTTAAAACTCGAATATCGAAAATCAAAGCGCGAAATCTAGCCGGGCAGAGCGACGCAACCGCGCAGCGGGATAAATTCAAAATTTTGACGTTCAAAAACAGGCTTCCCACACGTTTTCAGATTTGTTCCGAGAAGTTTGGTAACCGTTAAAATTGAGGCACAGTCAATTTCATGCGAGCGTTTTGGAGTACAGGATTCAGAATTTTTTCAGGTCGGGAGTTTGTATCGTTATTTTTGAGTCTGGAGCGCAACTTTCCGTCAGCCAGACGTTGCCTCCGATGACCGAATCTTCGCCAATCACTATGTCGCCGAGAATCGTAGCTCCAGCGTAAACGGTCACATTGTTTTCAAGAGTGGGGTGCCTCTTGGCTCCTTTGATTATTTTCCCAGTGGAATCTTTGGGAAAACTAAGCGCTCCGAGAGTCACTCCCTGGTATAATTTCACATTGTCCCCCAAAACCGTCGTCTCACCGACAACGACGCCTGTTCCGTGATCTATGAAAACAGCTTCGCCGAGGCGCGCGCCCGGATGGATGTCTATTCCCGTTGTCGAATGCGCGTATTCGCACAGGATTCTAGGAATCAAGGGAACATTCTCCAAATAAAGGATATGGGCGAATCTTTGAATTGTTATCGCCTTGACTCCAGGATAACTCAATATAATCTCGTCAAGACTTTTCGCCGCGGGATCTCCATCGTATGCCGCTCGAACATCAAGCTTCATTGTGTCGCGGATTTCCGGCAATGCTGATATCAGAGAGCGAACAGCATGTTCCGTCAGGGCCGGAGTATCGCAATCATCGCAATGATCCATAGCGCAGTTGTAACGCATCGCCCGCATTATTTGATCGGAAAGCTTGGTGTAGATGTCCGATAGCGTCTCGCCGACATTGTATTTCACCGTCCTTAAACTCAATATTTTTTTGCCGGCGAACCCTGGAAAGACGATCTCCATCAAATTTGAAAGTATATCCTCAACTTCCGACTTGTTTGGAAGATTGAATCCCTCGATATGATTTATCCCTTTGGAATCTTCGTAAGTGGCGCAAATCGAAGCCACCATATCATCCAAAAAAGCGTCGTCAGCTTCAATTAGAAGATTTTCATTGGAACATCGTTTCATCATACCGTCACATCCTGAACGGCGGCAATCCGCGAACCTCGCGTTGTCGCAAAGGAGCGCCGTTCGGCGTGACAAGCCTCGGCGTGACGAATATAAGCAGATTGGCCTTTTGAGACGTGGTGTATTTGGACTGGAACAAACGCCCGATGAGCGGTACTTTCCCTAGAATCGGAACAGTATCGTTCACCGAGTTGATGGCATCGCGGATTATTCCACCCATAACGATGGTTTCCCCATCATAAACCGTAATCTCAGAGTCAACTGTTCTCGCCTCGATTATTGGCATTTTCAGTGTGTTTCGCACTAAGCCTTGGCTTGTGTTTTGGTTGTATGAATAGTCGGTCCAACCAATAAATTGTTGGACGACAGGTTGAAGGGATAGCGAAATCGTGTATTTATCCGGATCGACTGTGGGTGTGACCGTCATTTTCACGCCAAGCTCGGTAGGATCGGAAAACTGTGGCATGGAACTGGCGAAAGCGACACCTCCGACAGTGTCGTCGACAAGAGTCGCATCCCCCCAGGATTCCGGGTAATAAGTGTCTGTCACCATCCTAACGGTGGCTTCCTCGCCGTTTTGGGTGGTTATTCTGGGAGTTGAGAGAATATCGACGTTGTCCAACTGGTCCAACGCATGTATTATACCACGATATGTAATATTGTCCTTATCGGTTCTCTGCACGCTGAACGCGGTGTCGCTGCCCCCGTTCCAGGTGGTCGAATCCAAATATCTAAGCGGTGCGTCGTTTTGTTGAAAATTCCAGCTTGACGAGTTGTTGTTGGAAGCCACTTTCGACATCGAAAACTCGAAACCGAGCTCCTTCGCTTTATTCTCCTGAATTTCAACGAATTTACATTCGATCAGCACTTGTGGATCAATCACATTCAATTCATCGATTATCCTTTCGATCCTCTTGAGCTGCTCAGGTGTGTTCGTGGCGATTAGCCGACTGATTCCCGAATCAAAAACGATTTTCGAACCTTTTGGAAACGAAATGCCTCGTTTCTTGAAATAGTCTTTGACGGACGTGGTTGTCCCGCTTCCCGCTTCGCCCCCGCCATCGTCAGCGCCAGTGCCCATATCAACCTCGCTGTCGATCGGGTATATCCGAGTCTCCAAATCGTCAAGGGCCACATTATTGGCGGCGATGACCACCGCGTATTCTTCGACTCGATATTTCAAATCAGCCGCGAGACAAATGTTTCTAATAGCCTCGCCCAGTGAGAGATCGTCGAACATAATGGTGATCGTGGGTTCGGATCCACTATCTGTGGAATCATTGCCCCCCCCACTTTCATCACTTGTGGCGTCCACGCCGCTATCGTCTGTATTGTCGGCGTCAGCCGTGTCGTCTCCGGCATCGTCATCCAAAAGAAAATCAACACCGCCGGCATCTCCTCCGTCCGGTTGCGAACCAGTGTCAGCCGCGGAGCCTCCCGCGGAAGAATCGTCTCCGAGGTTTGGAGCCGGTTGAAGTCGCAATAGTATATTGACGCCTTTATGCTCCTTGTCCTGCTTTTTCGATTCCAGCCGGAGCATGCCAACGACGGCGGTGATGGTGGCCTCGTCGAATTCCATATGCTGAATGATGATCTCATCGAGTTTTTTCTTGATGATCGAGTTTTCCTCATTCTTTTTCACCGGCGCGGCCGTGTCTATGACCGGCGTGAGGGAACGCGGGATCAATGGAGTCACATGTTTCCATAAAGTTTCGGCATCCCGTTCTCTCCTCGTCAAATCGAATCTTTTTATTCCAGCCGAATACATCGCCCGAGTGAGTTTGCGAATCATTTCTATCGCATAAAGATTGTATGGGTCGATTAAAAGAACATCCTCGAATTTCTCTCTGGCCCTGTGCCAAAGTTGCTGGGCGTAGAGTTTTCTGCCTTGCGCCATGAGAACGTCAATTTGATACAACCTCTCTTTTTTGCTTTTGTCAACTACCGACTCGTCTGTTTTGTTTTTATAAACCAAACCTTTTTTGGCGGCGTTCACGCGTTTGACCAATCTTTCAACCTTGGATGTCATTGTGGAATCCATTTTTAGGACATCTTTGCATTTCCCGATAGCCTCGTCATAGCGTCGCATTTCCGAATCTTCCAAGGCTTGGGTATACAGATGTCTAGCCCAGTAGTAATAAACCATAGCCAAATTCGTATTGATTTTCTTCAATTTGCGCTGAATATACGGACTCGCGTTGCTGATGACTTTTAAAAGCTCGGACGCCTGCAGGTATAAGTTGACGGAACGTTCGAATTCATTGGTTTCAAAAGCTTTGCGGGCTTGGTTAACCAGCTGGTCGGCATTCGCCTCCTGTTTTTCTCTTGAGACGATTTCTTCGCTCAAACTCTTTTCCACGGATGGGGATGTTTTTTTCTGTTCATTCTGTTTGTCGGTTTTTGCCTCCTTAACGGACTTAGGGCCATGGACTTGCCCCCGCGAATCGATCGATATGAGGAAAATTGCCGCGACGACAAACACGACCGGCGTTTTAATTATACTGAACTTACCCATATTATCTCTCCTTTATGAACTTAATCCGGCTTGACGAATATTTTGACCTTCGAACTCAACTGCCTCGGGCAGACTTCCTACGCTCAACAAATTCCTATACAATCATTCACATAATTTCATAACACATCGGCGTTAAACACCACCAGTCAAACTTCGTATTCCAAAACGAAGACTTGATTCCAGCGACGATCAGCGTCTGAAATCGAAAAGCCCGTTTTGAGGAGATATGCGAATAGGCAATCCATCGGGATTGACAATTCTGGCCGTGACGAAAATCAACAGGTTCCGCTTGTCTTTGCTGGATGTCTGCATCCTACCCAACGCACCGAGAAGAGGCGCTTTGTCCGAGCCGGGAAAACTGTCGTCGGCCGATCTGGCGTCCTCGGTGAGCATTCCACCTAGAACGAGGGTGTCTCCATCGTAGACTTTGACTTTAGTTATAACATCCCGCCTGGATATTTCAGGCATAGTGACCAAAGACGTGCCAGTGTTGCCACCGAACCTGTAGTTTATGGAATAATTGGAGAATCGTAAGAATTGAAGAACCTGCGGGTTCAAATCCAAGGATATCGTGTGGTTGTCGGGTTTTACGGTCGGGGTAACGGTGAATCTTATTCCCACGTCGGTCGCATCTCCGAAATCCGGAAGTGGCGGAGTGTATTGAACGACCGAATTCACCACAACCAGTTCCGGATCACTCCAAGATTCCGGGAAATACATTTCGCGAACCATTCTAATCGTCGCCTCGTTTCCGCTTTTGGCGATGACTTTAGGCGCGGAGAGCACTTCAGTAGTTGAATTTCTGTCGAGAGCGTGCAATATCATTGTCAATGTGAATTCGTCTCCTTGGCCAAAACCCGGCAGATTCAAATTGTTAAATATTCTGCCGGCAGCGCTCGCATTGGAATTGACAGGACTCGCCACTCCGTCTTTGCTTTGCCACAAAGGCCTGACCAGGGAGTCGTTCGCATTGATAGTCCAAGATGACGTGTTGGCGGCCGCGGGCGTTTTGCTCATCCACCACTCGAAACCGAACTCCTCCAAATCGACTTGGTTCACTTCGAGAAATTTCGCCTCTATCAGAACTTGAGGTTGCTCAATGTCCAGATCCCTCAACAACATATCAAGTCTGCGAAGGTTGTCGGTGGTGTTTTTAACAGTGAGTTTTCCCGAGCGTTTGCTGTACGCTATGGTGGAGTTTTCCGGAAACGGAATGCCGCGTTGTTTGAAATAAGTCTCCAGCATTTCCGAAGTGAGATTCTTTTTCGTCGAACCCGAGTCACTATCGTCCTTCTTGAGAGTATCTTCCGTGTTGAATTCCACATCGTCGCCAGTCAGATCCGTATTTTCGGAGTCGTCCCCTTCCGGCTTTGGAGCAATCCGCGCGATGAGAGCGCTCCTTACCTTGAAGAAACGAGTGTCCATTTCGTCTATGGACGCGGTTCCGATGGTGAGCACCCGGCCCTGTATGCGGTATTTAAGACCTGTTATCTGGCAAAGATATCTTATCACGGCGCTCATTGGAATATTCTCCAAGTTCATTGTGATCTTGCGGATTTGCGCCAACTCCTTGTCGTTGACTCCAAGCGCGATGTTGATGCCGGTTCCGGCCGCATCCAATCTTTTGCTTTCCTGTCCAAGGAATCTCACAACCGATTGAATACCCGCATCGGTGAAAGCTATCTGCTTCACTATCAGGGAGTCCAACTTTCTAGTCAGTGATCCAGTCGAGTCATCCTCCTCGGCGACCTCTTTCTGGGGGCGCTTGGCTGGAACCGGAAGTACGGCCTCGGACCACTTCCACATCACTTCCGAAACCCGTTCGAGGACATCGTTTTGTTTACGCAGGATTGCGACCTCCTCCAATTTTTTGTAGATTTTCCTGAGTTGGTTTGTGGCGTCGAAATTATAAGGATCTCTGACGAGTATCTTTTCGAACGCGTCTCTGGCCTTGGTGTATTGTTTGTTTCTCATCAGGATTTCAGCGTTTCTCATCGCGACATGAATCTCGTTGTTGCGAATCTCGTTGTCTGGATCGACATCCTTGTACGTCAACGCCGTTATTTTTTTGAATTCATTCGAATCGATTCTTTTTTGGCAAAGTTCTTTGAAATCCTCTATCTTTTGTTTACGCGCGTCGCTGATGCCGTTGATGCTCTGCGCCTCCGTTGAGAAAATGATCGCCTTGTCGTAATTTTTGTCGGCGAAAGCATCATATGCGGTGTTCATCAAATTTTTTTCCCACTTGATGATGAATTTCTCATTATAAGCGTCAAGTTGTTTCAACCTCAATTGAAAACTATTGCCTTCTTTGTTGGCGTTGAAAATCTCCCTGGCTTTACCCAACTCAATTTCAGCTTCCTCGAATTTGTTTTCCGCGGCGAGCCGCTTCGCATTGTTGAAGAACCGCTCCGCATTCTCGTATGCGGTTCTTTTCATGTCGGAGGCTGTTTTTTCCGTATTTCTCAAGGTGTTTTCGTCTATGGATGCCGGCTGAATTTGTTCAATACGTTCAGCCGACGAATTCCAAGCGCAAAAAGCGAGTACCGGCAACATCAAAGCTAACAACATTTTTTTATCGACTAACATGTACATCCTCCTGATTGTAAAAGATATGTCGCTTAATCAATTCACAGCGAAGCATCTCTAAAAACTGGGCCAATCACAGTTCACGGATAGAAGAGCGATTTTTTCTCATCCGCGACGCATTCAACATACCTTTGTCTCATATAAAAGTCAAACCAACCGTTTATGAATTGTATTTTTATTTATCTAGCAGGGGGCATCATCGGATCAAAAGGAGTTTTTTTTCTATTCGGCATTCTACGGCGGGACCTTCCCCCGCGCCTGTCGAGCATGGCCGGATCTTCCATCATTCCCGGCGCTGGAGCGGCTTTGCGGGTTTTAGTGGCGTCCACGTTGGCCGCCTCAAGAATCTTTTCCAGTTTGGATTTCGATTCAATCGTGAATTTTTCGCCTTTTTTGTTCTCAACGACGACTGATGAGTCTTTGATTTTGCGTTTGCGGTTGAGTGAGACGATTGTGTACGTCTCTCTTCCGGTGGCGACGTTGCCAACTGTGAAATGCCCACCTTCCTTCACTGCGAATCTCTTTGTCGTTAAAGTGTCTTCAAGCACGCTCACGACCTTGTTGGCGTAGATAGCTCTTCCTATGCGCACTCTTATCGGTTTGTCGCTCTTGTCCATGGCGTTCTGTAGAATAATCACGGAAAAGTTTTTCGGCATGGGTTGTCCAAGATTCTTGTCGAAGACCTCTTTCATTTTATATATAACATCTTTTATCTCATACACCTCCAAACCCTTTGAATCCAAAGTGAGATTGTCTCCGATATTTTTGAACACAAGCCTCCATTTGCGCTTCTTTCTCAATTTGACATGCACAATCCATTTTGATTTGTCCTTTTCCCCATTGGTTTGAACGTTTACCAGCTTGATCATCAATCTTTTCCTGACAAATCTCAACAGCTTCAGCCGATCCGCCAACGGAGGATGGGATTTAGCGTCATTCGGTTTTGTTTTAGCCTTGAACTCTGTGAAGTTCGGAAATCCGTCCGCATCCAAATCCTCCCATTTGTCTCCAGGATTCCGAAGATTCAAACCATGGGCCGCCTCGTACACGTCGGACATTCCATCCCCATCCGTGTCCCCGCTTCCATCATCTTGCGGTTTCTCTTTTATTGCGTCTAAAACAGCATTGCAAAGCGGGCATTTTTTCTTGGTGTAGGAGATGGAAGGAATAATTTTGTGGCACCCTTGGCATCTCGCCGCGACGAATGGGATGAGAAGATCGGTCGCTATTTCATCGTTTTTGTCGCGTTTTTGAGACTTTTTCCATATGGGCTCATTCCCCAACTCCTTCAAAACAGCGTACTTGGGTTTCTCGTCTTCCGGCACGTTTTCGTTCCCGGCTTCATCAAAAATCAGTTCATACTCGCTTCCTTCCGGCCGCACCCTCAAATCCGCTTCGGTGATCTCGGTGGATTTACTGAACACGACTATCAAATAGACAAGAGAAAACACAAACACCAGCAGAAACAGCGCAAGCACGATCTTTTCGTAATGTTTTGATAGGAAGTTCAATTGCTACTCTCCAATTTCATCACCGATGTAGATTACATAATCAAATTTGATTTCCGCCGTCACAGAGTCCGATGTCCCGATTATCGGCACGTTTATCTCCACTTTCTCCTCTTCTTTCAGCTTATCCGCGACTTCGGGTTTTTCACGACCGAAACGTCGTGCGGCTGTTGTTCTGCGGGTTATTGCCATATCATTCAAGGCCAAAATTTCTTTGGCCTCGTCCTTGGTGGTCAAGGTCATTGAGCGGACTATGTAGACTCGGTTGTCTTTGAAGGCTGCTAAAAGACTGTTAATGAACCCTCTTATCGATTTCAAGGGGGCCGTGATCTTAACCGTGTATTTGAAAACCAGATATTTGCCTGTGACCACGCCTCTCATCGACTCGCGTGTGATATCATCCAATCTTCGCACTTTGGACATTTTCATCCTGTAAAGGAGATCCTGTATCACCTCCAACTGCTTGAATATGTACGGTATCTCATCCGGCCGCGGCAAAGAGTCTCCGTTGAATCTTTTGAATGTCAGCGATTCAACATCGTCTCCCTCTTTGCCTGTTCCGAAAATGAAGATTTGCTTCTTGTCGGAACCTTTGGTTTCACGCATGTATTTATTCAATCTGACAACCACATCCACAAGAAACTGCTTGCAGAGGATCGGTTCCATTTTTCTTGGCAGACCCAAGGCCTCCATAACGCACCCATCAACATTCCCCTCATCCAATGGCCCATGGGATCTCGCCGATACTTCCTTTTTAAACACCTCAAGGGCCTCCAACCATTTCTTGTCCTCAAACTCACCGCTGAATTTGGTGAAAATGAACCCTCTCGCCATTCCTTTCTCATGCTCGCGCATGTACATGCCCCTCCACTTCTTCCGCAATTCTTCGACGGAGACTCCCAATTTAGCGGCCATTAGCGTTATGGCTTTGTAATACGGGTGTCCGAAAACATGTAGCAACTCCTTCACTTTTCGTTCGATGAAAACCGTGTCTTTTTTAATCTTATCCAAGTTCTCCTTGTTGGGGATGGGAGAGGTTTTGTTCAACTCTTTTATCTTTTCCTTGAGGTCTCCGACTTTTTGAACGGCGACGTTCATTTTGTCTGTTCCAACAACCACTTGGTAGACAAGAAAAGCAGAACCGAGCGTCGCTGTCAACAACACCACCAACATAACCACGTTTTTCTTTATGAAATTCATCTGTTTACAAGCTCTCGATTATTGTTTGATCGGGGTTTTAAGTTTGATTGTCATTGTGAATTCAGTAAGGTTGTTGATCCCTTTTCTGCCTATTTTGATTTTGGGAACTACTTCCGTTTTGTCGTCGGTGAAAAATGGGGACTTGACTATGTTCTCGGTTAGAATTTGCTCCATGGACAGGCGAGGATCAAGAACGAGCGTATGTCCTTCTATAAGAAGCCATTCAATGTCTTTTGAAGCTGGTTTGGAGGCTGTCGAACGTGTCGAGTTTGGAATGAACATTCCACCGAAATCGCCCATGTCACCACCTCCGCCTCGTCTGCTCGTGGGCGCCTCGTTTCTAGAAGGCTCGCCGCTAGGAGCGATTTTTGTGAGCCACGTATTGTCGGGAAGCAAGTTTTGAAGCTCGTTGAGAAGTTTTATCCAAGTCTCTCGGTTGGCGAGCATTGTTTTCGCTTGGTCGTATTCAGCGTCCTGAACAGATTTCTCATCAAGAGCCATCGTTATGTTGGAAAGCATGTCGTTGGTTCTTTCCCTGACGTTATCGGCCAACTCGGCCATATTCTCGGCGCGGGTTTTGTTTCTCCCCACCGCCCCGAGAAATATGAGAAGGCATAAAATCAGAGACGCTGCGGAAAAGTAAAAATACGGAGCTTTTTTCCGCAATTCGTGCTGTTTGCGAAGCGAGGGGGGGATCAGGGATATTTCGATGGGACATTCCTCGGCGGCGTATCTCAAACCCAATCCAATGACTTCCGAAAACATATGCGCGACCTCCGCCAACGCCTCTCTGTCAATATGCGACGCGAGGGATACAACTTGGAAAGGGTTCATGTATTCGACGGGAATTTTCAATTTCTCCGAGAAGAAACGCGGAGTGAAAGCCATTACCGAGCTACCACCGGCCAAATACAATTTAGTCGGTTTCGACCCCTTTCTTTGAGATCTGTAGACATTGATCGACCTGTTTATCTCACCATGAAGACGCGTCATGACGTTGCGGACAATTTTCGAAACGGTGGAGGCGACTTCCGAATCAGGTTCTTCGTAGGCGCCGCCCAAAGCCACAAAACCATGCTTCTTTTTCAATTCCTCGGCATCGTCGAATGAAATACCGAACTCTTTGCTTATTTGTTGCGTTACAGTGAAACCCGCTATTGGAATGGTTCTAACGAAAAAGCGGCCGCTGTCAATGAATATCAAGCTGGAGCATCTGCCGCCGATATTGAGAATCATAGCGCAGTCGTCCCCGCCTATCGCGTTCGCCCGCGCCGCGTTGTACGCCACGGTGGGAGCGACATCGACTAAAAGCGGTTCTTTCCCAGCTTCCTCTATCGCTTCGGTAAAGTCGTTGATCACGTCGTTTTTGACGACTACGAACATAGTCTCTATCTCGGAGCCTTCCTCGACATCGCCGATCAGCTGATAATCCCATATCACCTCTTCTATTGGATACGGAACATTTTGACGAGCTTCAAACTCGACTACCTGCTTGACGCGGTTCTCCTCATCACCCATTGGAGGAAGTTTGACGAAACGTATGAACGCGGATTGTCCTGAAAACGAGAAATAGACGTTTTTTTCAGTGAAGTTGTTTTCGGCGATCGTGGAATGGAGCGCTTCGCGAAGAGCGACCTTGTAGTCCTCGGCGTCCAAATCGCCGGCGAATTCGGAATAAGCGAACTTCTCGAGCACCAGGCGGTTATCGCCGGGAAAT
Source organism: Kiritimatiellota bacterium (assembly GCA_013151705.1). GTDB lineage: Bacteria > Verrucomicrobiota > Lentisphaeria > Victivallales > JAADHT01 > JAADHT01. The sequence continues at coordinate 11,283 of JAADHT010000158.1, forward strand.
GAGAAAGAAGCCATCTTCAAGCTACAAGCGCCTATGTCGATAGCTAAAATTGATTCGTTTTTCGCCATTAGAAAACCCCTTAGCCTTCCTGATTGGAAATCACTTCTTCCGTTTGATCAACTCGTAGTAGTTTAAATTGATTATGCTCCAAGGGGTTTCATCCCTGGAGAACACCGAGTGATTGACTTTTATCGTCGAGCGGCTGCTCATAGCGCGCCTCAAGTCTTTATCAAGAGAGGAGACGCTCATATTTTGCTTGGGTTTGTATACTCCTTTGCCCACAACCGACTCGTTTTGAATAAACGTTACTGTTATTCTGATGTCTCTCAACTCTCTTTTCTTCAATTTCAATCCTGGAGCGTATCTCTGAAGGAATCTTGGATGCACGAACGCTTGCGCGTGATGCGTCTCCCCATCCATCGCTATCGCCCAATAATCCACCTTTCCGGAGAGGATGACTTGGCGTTTGCCGCTTTTTGGGAGAAGTATTCTATACTCTATGGTGAGGTCGTCCAACCAATTTTTCCGTTTCATGGGAACAGCGGTGTAGCTGACATCCAACTCCAACCATTTCAGTTGCGTCTTGGTTCCTCTATTAATCACCGTTCCAGACGAGAACCCCGGATCGTAAACCCAGCGCGGAGTGATTTTCAAATCTCTGAACAAAGCCGCTTGCTGAGCTGAAACGGATACCGAGGAGCATAGAAGTATGCCCAGCGCCAACGAATGATAAAACAATTTTCTGCTCATTTAACACTCCTTTAAAGGTTTGATGTGCCAGCCATTCCAGCCTTGCCAAGCCTATTCCCGATTCCAATGAGGCTATTCGCGGAATCGCACTCGGCCCAACGTTGAACCCCGCCTCAAAAACCATGGCTGATTGCCATATGAGAAAAACAATATAGCACGAGTTTTCGAACCGCGCAAGACGTTTTTTCATTTTTTTTTCGCATATATTGCATTTCCGACATAAAATCTCGTTGATGAAGCGTACAATCACAGGGATAATTTTGTCCGCTAGACGAGCGTGAATCGCTTGGGAATCCCATATGGGAACTTGAATTTACGCTTTCAGCATATATCATTTTCATCGATCGCGTCTTCGTTTCGTCGAATTAGCTCCTGTTCGAAAAGGTGTCTCAACTATGGCTGCGAGACCTTTTCGAACAGGGGCGAGAGGGGTCTCGACGGCAAAAAAACGATTTTTTAGAATTTCGACTCGCGGACTTTCAAAGGTTTTCAACTACGCCGGCAACCAAGGGAGGAGGTCAAATATGCGTGAAAGCATTCGATCCCAAAACACATCATCGTTGATACTGCATATCGGCAAACGCAATGTCGAAATCCTGGACGACACTTTCAAAAACCGCTTGGAATTGGAATGCGCTCATATCGCCGACGAGAAAAACGTCTCCGCGTTTCTATGCGAGCACAACGTCGATGTCGTTTTCCTGGAATACAGCGAGGAGATATCCGATTTCATCGCTCTAATCAACTTTATTAAAAGAACCAGCTCGGTGCCGTTGATCATCTCTTCAACGTTCGGGCACTGCGGAATGATAGTGAAATCCCTGCGAAACGGCGCCGACAATTTCATTTGCGAACCCTTGTCGAATAAAAAAGTGCTCGACGTGACGTTGGAGGCCCTCCGATTGCGGGTGCTGTGGAGCGAAATACATGCTTTTAAAAACTCCAACACATCGAATTTCGGCGAAATCATCGGTGCGTCCACAGCCATGCAAACATTGTACGCTACGATAAGAAACGTATGCAAAACCGACGCGAGAGTGTTCATCGTCGGCGCGAGTGGAACGGGAAAGGAACTTGTCGCCAAAGCGATTCATGTGAATGGTTCGAGGGGGCAAGAGCCTTTTGTGGCGATAAATTGCGGAGCCATTCCTCCGAATCTGCTTGAGAGCGAATTGTTCGGACACGAACGCGGGGCGTTCACCGGAGCGGTGGCCAGAAGGATAGGGAAGTTCGAACAGGCCTCCGGAGCGACTCTTTTTCTCGACGAGATTTCCGAGTTGCCGCTTGACCTGCAGGTCAAACTCCTGCGCGTCATTCAGGAAGGTAGAGTAACCAGGGTCGGCGGCAAAAATGAACTCAAGGTGGATCCGAGAATAATATGCGCCACCAACCGCGATCCGGCCGGGGAAGTCCGCCAGGGACGCTTCCGCGAGGATTTGTACTACAGATTGAACGTCGTGCCGGTGAAAATCCCCCCGCTTTCGGATCGAAGAAGCGATATTCCGTTGTTGTGCGCCCATTTTCTACATGTTTTCACGGAGAAATACGGAAAATATTTTTATGAGTTTTCGGAGGACGCCCTGGCTCTCCTGTGTTCGTACGACTGGCCTGGAAACGTCCGCGAGCTTGAAAACGTGATCGAGCGCATAGTTGTTCTACACGATGGAGCCGTGGTGGAGAAACAGTTTCTGCCGGAAGAGATTATGAACACGCCTATACTTCCGGCCCGTTCGCCGGAGGCGTCCTCCGTTTCGCCCGATCCGCTTCTGGGTAACGCCAGACCTCTTTGGCAGGTCGAGTCCGATATGATAAAACAAGCGCTCAGAGAAACCAAAGGCAACGTCGTCAAAGCCAGCTCCATTCTCCAGATAGGCCAAGCGAGCCTTTATAGAAAACTCAAAGCATATGATATAAAGAGGTCCGACTACGCATCATGACTCCACGTCGAACCCCATTGAAACTGACAATGGCCGCCGCGACGCTCGCGTTCGCTATCGCGGCCGCGGTTCTTCCTTTCATATTGCGCGACAATCATCTTTCAACCAATATGGACGCGCTTTTGCCGGACGATCCCTGGATCGAGGCCCACCTCGATTTCCTGCGGAACTCGCAACTAGGCTCAACCGCCGCGATATCTCTGGAGGCGGGGCCCGGGGCGGATCCCGGGAAACTCGCGAGATTCGCGGAGAATTTCGCGAAACTCGCGGAGAAGGAACCCTCCATCAAAAAGGTCTTCTTCAAAATTCCGCCCGACGAGGCGACGGAGGCTTTGGGATTTCTGTGTTCGCGCATTCCCCAGACTTTCTCTCCGGACGATTTGAACGAACTGGAGAAACTGACCTCGCCGAAAAGCTTGGAAGCGACTCTTCGCGGACACTACAGGGATTTGACGCGGCCGGGGGCGATTTTCCGCCAAAAACTATTCGCCGCGGATCCATTGAACCTCCATAAGAGAATAATAGACAAATTGCGCTCACTGGCGGGCGATTCGGGTTTCAGATTCCATATTCGCGACGATGGGCTTTGGAGCGAGGACGATAGCCATCTTCTGGTTCTCGTCCGCACCGACGCTCCTATTTCCGACGCTGGACGCGGCGAGGAGTTCGTAAAAGCCGTGAGGCGATGTCTGGAGAACTCCAAGCCGTCAAAGCGTTTCAACTATATAATCATGGCCGGACACCGCCACGCGGTGGACAACCGCCGACTGTTGCGGAGGGACATCGCCGTCACCATGGCCGTGGCCGCCGCGGGATTCATTTTGTTGTTCGCCTTTCTTTTCAGGGACTGGCGCGCCATATTCGTGTTCGCTGTGCCGTTTCTGGGAATGGGTTCGGCCATCGGTTTGACTTGGCTTTTTTTCGATGGACCGTCCGCCGTCATACTAGGGATGGGCGCGACCGTGATTGGAATAGCTCTGGACTATGGGATACACGTTTTCGTGGCGGCGAAAGACTCCTTGAGCAATACTTCCCTCTCGGAAGACCAGTCGATCGACAACGCCGTGGCCGCCGTGAGACGTCCGATAATTTTCAGCGCGCTGACCACACTGGGCGTTTTCTGGGCGTTTTTTCTATCGAGCTCGCCGGGATACCATCAACTGGCGTTCGCGTCGACCTGCGGCATTGCCTTGTCCGTTTGGATTTCCCTCACTTGTCTTCCACTTCTTTTTAAAGTGGGCGAGCCAAAACCCAGTCGCCGCTCCCCGTATATCGCGAAACTCGCGGATGCCTTCACGGCGCTTCACACCCGCTCGAAAGTCCGTTCCGTGGTAGCTGTTTGGATCGCGATTCTCGCGGTGTCAGGCTTTTTCGCCGTGAAAGTCGGGTTCCAGCCGAACATACGTTCGCTCGACGGAATCAGCGACCGTTTGCGAAACGATGAAAGAGAATTCCGCGGGATATGGGGAGAGAGT
>JAADHT010000272.1 GCA_013151705.1 Kiritimatiellota bacterium
ATATTCATCTTCACCACGCCGTAGGACAACGCCTCCCGAATCTCTTCGAGAGTGGAGCCGGAACCACCATGGAAAACGAAATCGACGGGTTTCTCCCCCGTTCCCAAGTTTTCCTGAATGTATTTCTGCGAGTTGTCGAGTATTTTCGGAGTGAGCTTCACGTTGCCGGGTTTGTAGACGCCATGAACGTTCCCGAACGACGCCGCTATAGTGAAATGCGGACTTATCGCCAAAAGCTTCTCGTACGCGTATGCGACATCACGAGGCTGGGTGTAGAGCATCGAGCTGTCCATTCCGGAATTGTCAACGCCATCCTCCTCGCCGCCGGTGCAACCAAGCTCGATCTCTAGAAACATTCCGATTTTACTCATGCGCTCGAGATACTTGCTGCTTATCTCGATATTCTCTTCGAGAGGTTCCTCGGATAGGTCGAGCATATGGGAACTGTAGAGAGGCTTGCCGGTTTTCTCGAAATGCTTTTCGCCGGCATCGAGCAGTCCGTCGATCCAAGGCAGAAGTTTTTTAGCGGCATGGTCGGTGTGCAGTATTACCGGAACACCATAAGCCTCAGCTACCGCGTGAACGTGCTGAGCGCCGGAGATTCCACCAAGCACGGGAACTGTTTGACCGTCACCGGGACAACCCTTGCCCGCGAAAAACGTCGCCCCGCCATTCGAAAACTGAATGATGACCGGAGAATTCACATCTTTCGCCGCCTCCATCACCGCGTTGGCCGAATCCGAACCAACCACGTTGACCGCTGGTAGTGCGAAATGATTCTCTTTGGCGATGCGGAAAATCTCCGCCGTGTCCTTGCCCGAAACGACTCCGGGAGCGACCTTGTCCAATACTTTTTCCGACATAACGACTCCTTTTAGATTAAGGGTGGCGTAATAGAAAGCACCCGCGTCTGACCAAGGCGGGTAAACGAAAGCTCTCCTTTCCAAACAGTAAACTAACGTCTGTCCGCCATAATGCAAGAGATGTCGGCGTTCGTATTCCGAAAAATAAAAGCGGGACGGTGAGTAGGGCGGAGCGTCCTCGTCCTCGCCCGCCCCCCCTTCGCACTTTGCGTTATTCGCTTGCAGTACTGGGCTTGTGAGTCGGTGAGTCGGAGGAAATTCAGAGACGACACGGCAACTCCGCAATTCTGTGATGCGACGGGCATCCCCGCACTGTTATTTTGCTGAACTTTCATTGCATAGTGGGAAAATCGACTTAACTTATCCGATATGTGGATGGATGGCTTAACGAAACAGGAAACGATTCAATGACATTTCAAAAGACCTTGCGTGGCATTCAGGAGATCGTGCCGTCGGAGCGTGACAGAGTCGTGGCGGTCGAGCCGGCGGACAACGGTTCCGCCTTGGTGTATCGGCGGTTGAACGACAACGCTCCAGTCGTGGCGGAGGTCGTGAAGTTCCATCCGCACATTCTCCTGACAGACCCGACGCTGCTGAACGGTTCCGGACAGAATTTTGAAACGCTCCCGCTGCGGGGAACCGCGAAATTCGCGTACGCCGCGGTCTTCGCGGACGTTCCGACACACAAAAAAGCGTTGGACCATCTGAAACGAACAACCGGAGCGAATCCATCCTCCCCATTGGCTCCATACAAAAACATCTCCGATATGACGCAGCAGCTCCTTATCTCCGAAAAATTCCGACTCTTCAGGGATATGACGTTCCGCGACATTCGCAGAATGCAGTTCGACATAGAGACCCTCACCACGCCGGGATACGAGTTCCCCAATTCGAAACGCGCGGGAGACGCGATTTCAATGATCGCGATCTCGGACAACACTGGTTGGAGAAAATGCCTGGTGTTGAACGACCCTTTCACCGAAAAAGAGCTGCTGGAAGAGTTCGTGAAAACAGTCGTTGAGCGTGATCCCGACGTTCTGGAGGGACACAATATCTTCAAATTCGACTTTTCGTTCATCGAGGAGCGGGCTAAAAGACACAAGGTGGAACTGGCGCTTGGCCGCTCGGCGACTCCAAACCAACAGCCGTCCAACGGCGTTCCCCTCCCCTCGTTTCCCGCGAATATCGCGCTGATAAAAAAACGTCCATCGCGCTTGAACATCGCCGAAAGAACCATAACGTATCCCAAATATGAGATTTTCGGACGCCACATAGTCGATACGTTCCATCTGGTCCAGCACTACGACGTGACGCACCGCGAGATGGATGGATACGGACTCAAAAGCGTGGCGATCCACTTCGGAGTCGCCGCTTCCGACCGGACCTACATCGAGGGTTCTGAAATTTCCGCGAAATTCGCGGAATCGCCGGAAACTCTCGCGAAATACGCGCTCGACGACGTCTCCGAAACCGAGGCGATAGCCCGCATTCTGGCGCCCACGTTCTTCCACCAGACCCAACTGATCCCGCTTTCGTATCAAAACTGCGTGGTAAGAGGCAATGCGTCCCGCATCGAGGCGATGCTGCTTTCCGCGTATTTCGCGGAACTCCAAAGCGTCCCCTCCCCCGAGCCACCGCGTCCATTCTCCGGCGCGTTGACGGCGGCTCAAGCGACCGGCAGATTCGAAAACGTCTGGCATTGCGATGTCCGTTCCCTCTATCCGTCGATAATCCTGGCGGAGAAACTCACTCCATCAAGAGACGAGCTGGGCGCGTTCACTCGCCTGCTCGACAAACTCCGCTCGTTCCGCCTGGCAACGAAGGACGCCGCGAGATCCGCGGCGATCTCGGACGAGGAGCGGGAGGCGCTGGACTCCCTCCAAACAACGTTCAAGATACTGATAAACTCGTTCTACGGATATCTGGGGTTCTCGCAGGGCTCCTTCAACGACTATGCGATGGCCGAGCGGGTGACATCCCGCGGACGCAAGATTTTGACGTCGATGCTCGACTATCTCGAGTCGAAAAACGCCAAGGTCATCGAAATGGACACCGACGGAATCTATTTCCAGCCCCCCTTCCCTCCCTCCAAAGGAGGAATGCGCGAGACGGATCCCGCGAAAATCGCGGAAATGGAACGCGGAGTCCAAAGCGTCCTGCCGAAAGGAATCGAAGTCGAACTTGATTCGGTTCACCCGGCCATGTTCTGCTACAAAAGCAAAAACTACGCGTTGCTGACGGATGACGGCGAAACCCTAATAACCGGCGCCGCTCTGAAATCAAGAGGCTTGGAGCCGTTTCAGCGAGCCTACCTCAAGTCCCTGATGAGTTACCTACTCAAAGGGGATTACGCCGCGATAGACGAAATGACGACCGATTACGAGCGGAGAATATCCGACCATTCAATGCCGCTCGCGAAACTCGCGAAAACAGAGACGCTGAACGACTCGCCGGAAAACTACCGCAAAAAGCTCGACAGCGGCAAAGGGCGTAGAAGCGCCGCCTACGAGCTGGCGCTTAAATCCGGAAGAAACTACGAGCGCGGCGACCAGATATCCTTCTATGTTACCGGCGACAAGAAAAAGGCGTCGGTCGTCGAGAACTCGAAACTGCTCGCCGACGCAGATCCCGATGCCCGCGACGAGAACACCGCCTACTATCTCGCGAAACTCGCGGAGCTCTCCGCGAAATTCGCGGAGTTCATCCCGAAAGCGGAAACCCAGCCGGAAAAGCCGATGAGCGAGGAGGAGAATCCCCTCGGCCTCGTATTCGATTGAATAAACAATATAGGGTTGAAACACATGCGAAAATTGACGAAACACATCACCACAGTCACGGTTTGCGCGTTCCTGGCGCTAGCGAATGACACCTTATCCGGCCAGCAAAACAACGACGTTAATAA
>JAADHT010000252.1:0-2452 GCA_013151705.1 Kiritimatiellota bacterium
TGTTACTGTTCACCACTAACTTTCACTAACGAACACTAACGGGAAAAAACAATGCCTCGCCGTTCAACTCGAACGACGAGACGTTCCACGTTTAATTTTTTAAGCGACATCGTTTGGCGGTCCGGTTCGGCCCGCCAAACATTGATTTGTTCGCTTGCCACGCCGTAGATGCGAAGGCGGGTGTCAGTTAGTGTTCGTTAGTGGTTAAAAAAAAAGGGTGCTGAGTAGTTACGAATATCGAATGATGAAATAAGAAAGAAAAAAAATCGTGATTCGTAGGCCGGAATTTATCCGCGCGCCCGGGGCGCGTAAACCTATGGAGGGTGTCCTCGCCCGCCCATTTTCGTGATTCGACATTCGGTTTTTAGAGCCAATTGCAAATGAGTGAAATATGCAAAAAAAACTAAATTTCAGCAAACACATTAAACACTATTCGCTCGCAACGCTCGCTCTCGTGCTGACGCTCGTTCTCGCATCCTGCTCGAAACGGACTTCGACGGTTGAGAAGAAACTGGTGATCATCCAGACGACGGACATTCATTCGCATTTCACGGGATTCCCGAACTGGATATCGCTCGCCGCGAACATCGCGGAAGCCAGAAGAAAAGCTGGCGGAATCGACAAAACACTGCTGATCGACACAGGGGACACACTGCAGGGTTCCATATCGGGAGCGATCAGCCAGGGAGAAGCCGGATTGAGCATGCTCAACCACCTGGGGTACGACGCCTGGGTGTTGGGTAATCACGACTTCGATTTCGGGACGGCGAGGCTGGCCGGACTATTGAAACAAGCGCATTGCGACATTTTCGCCGCTAACATCGCTTGGAAAGGCGGATCGAAACGTCTGAAATCCTGGAAATTATACAGAAAAAACGGCTTGAAAATCGCGGTCGTCGGCCTGACGTCCCCATACCTCGAAAAATGGTTCTGGGGACGTAAACTCAAAGGGCTGAAGGTGGTTTCGGCGATGAACGCTCTCGCGAAAATTATGCCAGAGGTGTTGAAAGCGAAACCGGACTTCACCATCCTCGCGCTCCACCACGGCCCTTACACCCCTCGACGCCTTGACTGTCCCGTAGCATTGAACGTAAAAACGATCGCCAAACGATACCCTCAAATCAACCTCATTCTGGGAGGGCACACGCACCAAAGCATTCCTGGACAAAAGTTCGGATACGACACTTGGTTCGTCGAACCAGGCCGCCACGCCGAGAAATACGCTTGGATAGAAGTATCATTCGACCCGGCCGGCCGCCGCCGGCCAACCATCCGCTCGAAACTGGTCCCGACACGTCGGATTTCTAAAAAGGAATACGCGGGATTCGCGGCTCCCATGCGGAAATTGCTCGACAAAACCAGCAAATTCTCATATCGAACGGTAACGGAGCTTGACCACCCGATCAAACCTATGCTCAAGCTCTCCGCGCCACCGCGAAGTATGGCGCGGATTTTCTGCGAAGCTATGGCAGAGGCCGCCGGCACGAAAGTGGCCATGTCCGGAGCGGTTAATCGGTATGCGGAGCTGTCGGGGCGGGTAACCGAATGGAATCTGTTCAGCGTCGAACCTTTCGAAGACACCATCTGCGTTCTAGAACTCAACCGTCGGGAATTCCTGACCATCGTAAACGAACAGATAAAACAATGGCGGCTGGAACGCCCTCAAAGCGTCTACGGAGTGTCGGTGGAAGGCGGATGGAATCCCAAAGCCCGCTACCATCTCGACACGTCTTTGCGCCTTCCCAACGGCGAGAAATGGACATCCGACACTAAACGGATCCCGGTGGCGTTCTCGAGCTACGTTCTCGCGAGCGCCGGAGGACGTTTTCCGATATTGAAAAAGATAGCCGATTCGAAAGCGGTTTCGGGAAGAGACACTGGAATAACCATCCGCGACGCCATCCGATGTCTCCTGCGGAAACAAAAAAGGTGAAACAGCTATGAAAATGAAAAAAATGTTGCTTGGAATAGACATAGGCGGGACGAAGTGCTCGGTGTCCATCGGGGCTTTGGACGGGGAGGTTGTCGAAGCGGTTAAATTCCCTACGAACGCGGATGCGGGGCACAAGCCTTGCGTGTCGAATAATTTCAAGAAAGACACGATACTGCAAAAAAATCCCACAGCCGCGGATGTGGGAAAGGGCGCCGAGGCGGGCGATGAGTTGTGTTTGGAGATTCTAAGGGTTTCCGGCGAGCATTTGGGGCGCGGACTGGCGATAGTGATAGATCTGCTCAATCCGGAGAAAATCGTGATAGGTTCCATATTCAGACGCTGCGAGCGATTTCTGCGTCCGGCGATGGAGAAGACGCTCGAAGAGGAATGCATGCGCGGAACCCTGGCCGCCTGCGAAGTTCTTCCGGCCCAGCTTGGAGAAACCTTAGGAGACGTAGCCGCGATAGCTCTCGCGCGATCCGCGCTGACAAAGTAGACGACGAAAATTCGACATCCCCC
>JAADHT010000252.1:2496-3841 GCA_013151705.1 Kiritimatiellota bacterium
CGGCGAAATCCTGCGGTGACAGCGCCTGTAAAAACAAAAAAAAACAAATAACCCGACTCGAACTTGACAATCTCGCTTCACGCAGATATGGTGAGAGGTCTTTGAGTTTGAAACCAAGGACGCTCGTATTAACTGGCCCTGTTCCAAAAGGGGCTACTAAAGTCCGTTTCGATGGTTCAGGCAAGGCGCGCACGGCGCTTAGTTTCGGATTTTCGCAATGGTCAATTCAAAAAGGGAGAAAATAATGGCGGCTCTTGAAAAAAAAGGGATCGACCCAGTTTTGGCAGTAATCGCGAACTCGTAATCGCGAACTGGCTCGTGTTTTCGATTCTGGGGTACATACTCATAGGACAGACCAACAAAGGGATCAAAGTGTTTCTCGCCACATTGATCGGCTCGTTTCTCTGTCTCATTCCCGGTGTCGTCGTCGCGATTCTCGCGCTGGTGGATGTCTACCAAGTAGCTCTGGCTGTTAAAAATGACGAGGAAGTCGACGAGGCGGAATACAAAAACGAACTGCTCTATAAAATAGTAAAGATGATTGATTCAGAGGCTATTTGCAAAACAGTTCAGGAAACGTCCAGTCCGGAAAACTAAAAACAACCAATCCCCGCTCGCGCGGATATGGACAAGCGCGGTCTCACCTGTGAAACCGCGCTTTTTTACGCCCCTCCCCGCACTACGCTGGAGGTCATGATTCAATGAATCGTCCGAGCGAACGGTAGCGCTCGTAGATTTCCGCGAATCTCGCGGTGTTGTTCAAGTCTGGAGTGTATGAAGCGGCTATTCCGCATCCCATAATCCTCTGCGCGGTCGGGATGTCGGCATGTATTCCGGCTGCCACCGCCGCGAACATCGCGGCGCCCAGGGCGCAAGCCTGCTCGGATTCCACCACCTTGATGTCCAATCCCAAAACATCGGAAACCACGCTCATCACGAGACGGGACTTTTTCGCCACGCCGCCCAAAGCTATTATCTCTCCGATTTCAACACCTTCCTCAACAAATCTGTCCACGATCGCCTTGGAGCCAAAGGCAGTGGCCTCCACGAGAGCCCGATAGATGGCGGCGGGAGTAGTCCCCATAGTCAGCCCGGTCAATGCGCATTTCAACGTCTGGTCGGCATCGGGAGTGCGACGACCGTTTATCCAATCCAACGCGAGCGCGTCGGAGTCGTCCACCTCCATTTGCAACGCCTCTTTCTCCAGAGCCGGCAGCAACTTCGACTCCATTTCAGCCAGCGCCGCCTCGTTCAATGAGAAACCGCAATCTCCCGCTAGATTCTTGACAGGCCAAAGAAGGAGATCGCGAAACCAGGCGTACAAATCGCCAAACGCCGATTGCCC
>JAADHT010000252.1:3932-6665 GCA_013151705.1 Kiritimatiellota bacterium
GAGCCACCAGCATATCGCAGGTGGAAGTGCCCATTACTTTAAGCAGGGCCCCTGGTTTGATCCCGCCGCCTACGGCCCCCATATGAGCGTCGAATGCGCCGCCGGACACGACAACGTCATCGCGCAAACCGAGCTTCGCCGCCCATTCGTTGGTGAGGGTGCCCGCCGGAACATCGGCGGTGAAAGTGTCGGTGTAAAGGCGACCGCGAAGCCCGGAGAGAAGCGGGTCGAGTCTTGTAAGAAAATCCTCCGCGGGCAAACCGCCGAAAGAGGTATGCCACATCGCCTTGTGTCCGGCGGCGCAACGCGAGCGTTTCATAGTGAGCGGGTTGGTGTTTCCGGTCAAAACAGCGGGCAGCCAGTCGCAGTGCTCAACCCAGGAGAACGCGGCGTCCCTCACCCGCGGATCGACTCTGGAAACGTGCAAAACCTTCGCCCAAAACCATTCCGAGGAATAAACTCCCCCGCAGTATTTGGTGTAGTCCTCGCCTCCCCAGTTCCTCGCCAAATCGTTTATCTCGTCCGCCTCTTTGATGGCGGTATGATCCTTCCACAGAACGAACATGGCGTTTGGATTGTCCTTAAACTCGTATTTGAGCGCCAAAGCCTCTCCTTTCCCGTCGACCGCCACCGGAGTCGAACCAGTCGTGTCGACGCCAATCGCCAGGACAGCGTCAGCCGTTCCCGACGGAGCGGCGGCCAAAGATTCCCGCACCACCATCTCAAGTCCCTCAAGATAATCGAGAGGATGCTGCCTGAATCGGTTTTCGGCGGAATCGCAATACATCCCGTCGCTCCATCTGGAATAATTCTTGACGGCGGAGGATATCTCCTCTCCCGTAGCGGCATCGGCTATCACGGCTCTAACCGAATCAGACCCGTAATCCAATCCAATCACGTAATTAGGTTTCATAAACGATAAATCTCCCTTTTTTCACTTACCATACTTCAATCCCGCCTCGACCCTCGCGCGCCAAAGCGGGAAATCACTCTTCCAGAAAAACTCGATGTGGTCGTCGGTGAAATACCTCACCGGCACGCTCTCCGACAATCCCAATGTCACCGGCACTCGGTCTGGAACGCCATGTCTTATGGCGGTCGTTATTCTTTCCTTCGATTTCATTCCAATATTTTCTCCTGACACTGTGTACAACTTCAAATCTCTTCCGCGTCAATAACGATTATAGATTTCATAAAACAAATGCGTCAGCCTTCATCAGATTACGACTCGACAAGTAAAAACCAAGAGGTTTACAGATAGTATTACGGATGAACGCCGATTTTTCAAATCATTTCAAGTATCAATGAAGCAATGCTTGAAAGGAATTGAACCTTGGAGAGGTCTTGAGCGAAGAAATTTCACTTTTTTTGGGGGATATTTGAAAACGAACACCACTTGGTGTTTGAAATACCACTTCGCAGACGATGGAATTCTCTTTTTCAAGAAAGGGCTATAGGGATTAAGGAAATGATCAATGAGCGCGGTGCATGACGATATTGCTATGAAGGCGTTGGCGGCTGACAAACACTCTCCCTTCGAGATCCGCCGGTTTCGGCGATGATTTGCTTTTGACGTTTGCCGAAGTATCTTTAGGAAGGGTATAGTGGATTCTGTTTTTCGGGTTTATCGTTCCGAAAAGGCTGGAAGGGCATGAAAACAACCATAGTTTGCGTGAAATGCGGAGAAACCTTCGAGACGGAGGAAATGGTTTCCGTCGGCGGGCTTCCGCAATGCGTCAAATGCGACGGCGATCTCACGCTTCCGGGATCACTGGAGCTTCAGTGCTGCCATTGCGACTACCGCGCCACCGTGCCTCAAATCGACTTTACCACCTGCGTGGCGTGTCCCGAATGCGGCTGGGCGCTCGATCTGGTCGGACAGGATCCGACGGCACCACCGCCACCCACCGCCGAAGAATCTTCTCAAGGTTCGAACGACAGTGAAACGATCGCTCTAGCCCCTTCGCCTCAAAAACCGGATATCGAAGAAGCTGAGACGATCTCCCCCGCCCTATCGGTGAAGCGCGAAGACTCTTCCGAAGAATCAGCCGATACGACCGCGCCTGCGCTGAAATCAAACTCCACCTTCGGAAAATACTCCATAATAGAGGAGATAGCCCGCGGCGCGATGGGAGTGGTACACAAGGTCAGAGATCCGGATTTGAAAAGAATACTGGCCCTCAAAGTTATGATCGCCGGAGAAAACGCCTCGGAGGACTTGCTGAAACGTTTTCTCCGCGAGGCCCGCGCGGCGGCCCGCATAAACCACCCCAACGTCGTCGCCGTGCACGAGGTAGGCAATATTGGCGGACAATACTTTTTCACGATGGATTTCATCGAAGGCACTTCGTTCGACAAAATACTCTCTGGAAGTTGGATGGAGCAAGACGAGATCATCCGCCATATCCGCGATGTGGCCCTCGCCTTGAAGACGGCGCACGACATGGACATAATCCACCGCGACATAAAACCGGCCAACATCATGTACGACATCAAAAACGACCGCGCGCTTTTGGCCGACTTCGGCCTCGCCAAGGAGATGGACGGCAACACGATGCTCTCGATGACCGGAATGATGATGGGATCCCCGGCGTATATGAGCCCGGAGCAGGCGAAAGGAATGGTTCACGACACCGATCATCGAACCGACATATACAGCTTGGGGGTCATCCTATACGAAACCGCCACGGGAGAACAGCCGTTCACCTCGGAGACGGTGGTGGACACCATTCG
>JAADHT010000006.1 GCA_013151705.1 Kiritimatiellota bacterium
CCTCACGATTCGCGATGCGCGAAGATGGACGGGCGAGGAATCTTCCCCCTACAAATCACGCTTTAGCTTTTACAGTTTTTCCAGCGCCTTTTCCACCAGTACATTCTTGACCGCCTCCAACTCCGGTTTGATGGATATCGGCGTATTGGCGTAGGTCCCTTTTATGTTCCGGTCTTCCAAAGTATCCTGGTGATAGCCTATCACGGCATCCGGATCTTTTAGTATGTTGCCGGTGAGGATGCCTACGACATCCGCGTCTTTGGGGATTACGCCGGCTTCGGCTAGTTTCTTCGCTCCGGCGACGCAGCAGCAGGATGCCGGCTCAGCGCCTATTCCGGCGGCGTCGACCATCGCCTTTGCATCCATTATCTCCTGTTCCGTGACCTGTTCGACGATTCCGTCGCTCCACTCCAAGCCGCGGATCGATTTTTCCCAGGAGACCGGATCGCCTATTTTTATGGCTGTCGCGATGGTGTCGGGATCGCGAACCGGCTGATATTCGGTCTTGTCCCTCCACATTTTATACAGCGGATTCGCTCCCTCCGCCTGGATCACGGCGATTCTCGGAATCTTGTCGATGATTCCGAGCTCGTGAAGCTCCATCAGCCCCTTTGAAAGCGCGCTGTTGTTTCCGAGTTTGCCGCCGGGAACGAACCAGTCCGGAACCCGCCAGTCGAGTTGCTGCAGCGTTTCGAAGACGATGGCTTTCTGTCCCTCTATTCTGAACGGATTGATCGAATTCAAAAGATAGATGCCCATTTCGTCGCAGACCTCGCGGACCAACGCCATGGCATCGTCGAAATTGCCGTCGATCTGCAATGTCAGTCCGCCGTACGCTAGCGCCTGAGCGAGTTTTCCGTATGCGATTTTTCCGGAAGGGATGAAAATCACGGCCGGCAGACCGCGCGACGCGGCGTAGGCCGCCATGCTGGCGCTGGTGTTGCCAGTGCTGGCGCAAGCCACCGATTTGGAGTTGAACATTAGAGCGGCCGTCATTCCGCAGGTCATTCCGCGGTCCTTGAAGCTGCCGGTCGGGTTCTCACCCTCGTGTTTCAGAAGCAGACGCGGCAGTCCCGCGAACTCCGCGGCTTTTCCCCCGGGATAGAGCCGCGTGTTGCCTTCCGGCTTGGTGGCGATGAACTCGTCGTGAACGTCGAACATCAGCTCGCGGTACCGCCACACGCCGGAAGCCTCGATTCCGCGTTTGGCTCCCCAGCGGCGCTCCCACAGCTCGACGAGCTTCGCGCCGTCCAGCTTCGATAGATCATGTTTGACGTCCAGCACTCCGCCGCAATCACAGACATAGCGGATTTTCCGTATATCGTACTCGGCGCCGCAATGAACACAAGACAGACATTGGCTCATAAAACAACTCTCTTTAAAATATTGAATTAATCCGCGAATGCCGCGGAATTCGGAAATCCGGTTTTAGTCTCCGATTGTTTCCAGGAAATTCCGAAGCAGCGACAAACCGCACTCCTGGCTTTTCTCGGGGTGGAACTGGGTGGCGAATACGTTGCCGCTGGATAGGGCGGCGGCGAATTCGATCCCGTATTCGCAGGTGCAGGCGACGACGTTGTCGTCATCCGGCTTGACGTAGTAGGAGTGGACGAAATAAAAGTGGCTGCCGTCCGGCACTCCCGAGAATCGTCCCGCGCCCGCTGGTCGGATTTCGACTTGATTCCAACCCATATGCGGAACTTTGAGGTCTGATTTCGGAAATTTCAGGGTGTCCCCTTTGAAGACTCCGAGTCCGGCTAGGCCGGGAGCCTCCTCGCTGCGCTCCATCAGAAGCTGCAATCCGAGGCATATTCCCATAAAGGGTTTTCCCGACTCTATCCAGGAGAGAGTGAACGCGTCCAAAGAGCGTTTCGAGAGCTCGGTCATACCATCACCGAAATTTCCGACGCCCGGTAGCACCACGGCGTCGCTTTTCGCGAGTTCCGCGGGTTCCGACGACAGGACGACATCCGCACCCAGGAACTCGAACGCCTTGGAGACGCTGAGCACGTTTCCCATCCCGTAATCCATCAATCCTATTTTTTTTCTCATATTTTTTTCCGTGTCGCGAATGAAATATGGCCCAAATGGGACGCATGACCGTCCGAAGACGGGAATCCCAAATTGGCTACCACTTTTCCTCCAATGTCGCCATTCACCGCCAAGACGCCAAGAATGACAAACCACAAAGGCACAAAGACACAGAGGCTTTCAATCAAAAATCCTTCGAGTCTTAGTGTCTTTGAGATTCGTTCCTTACCTCTTTGAAAATTGAATATTGAACATTCAATATTGAAAATTCCCCCTGTCCTCCACTCACCGCCAAGGGAGCGATCTGTGCCAATTCGTAAAATTCGTGTGAGAAAAACAACCCTCCGATTCAAGATTTCGAATTCGGGCTTTTCATCTCGCGGTGTCCCGAGCGAGCAGAATGAATATCACGGCGATGTTCACCGCCAGAATCCACGCCAATTGCGAAAGTGGTTCCGAAAACGAGAGCATACCCGTCAACCAGTGCTCTGACGACTTGTGGACTCTCCAGAAAGCGTAGGCGTCTATTAGCATCAGAGGGAAGATCACGTAGAGCGTGAAAATATCCAAACCCTGTTTTTTTCGCCTTTTCGCCGTCATATTCCACGAATCTCCCGAACAATTTCCGCTCTCCACCACGGAGAACTCAAATCATATCCCCGAATCCTCGTCTTTTCAACCCGCTTCCGCCATCAATGCGACGTTTTAAGCCAGTGGGAGCCCCTTCCAGTCCGTCATTCCCCGGTTCCCTGTTCCGACAATCAGAGTGATTGCACAGATACGCTAGTTGTCGTATTGGAAGGAGCCGCATAGTATTGTCGTTACGTTTCTTTGGCGAAAACATTGCATCGAGCGGAAAGTCAATTAGATTGTTTACGCCGCGCCTCCTTACCAAAATGTGATGACACCCGACTTGAATATTGAAAGTTGAAAATTCAATACTTGCCCGCCGCGGCGGATTGAAAATTTGATTGCGGCTTTGCCGCCTCGGGTTCAAGCGTCGTTCGATTCGAACTGGATAAAACGGGGAATGTGATGTCGAAAAAACGCGAGAGAAAAACGAGAGAGCCGGAAAAACGTCCGGTCGAATTGGAGATAACTTCGGTCGCCTACGGAGGGAGGGGCATTGGGCGTTTGGATTGCGGGAAGGTCGTTTTCACTTCGGGAACGCTTCCGGGAGAGAGGGTGCTCGTTGAATTGGCGCGCGAGCATGCGGACTATTTCGACGGACTCCTTTTGAAAGTTTTGACACCTTCTTCCGAGCGCGCGGAATCGGATTGCATGG
>JAADHT010000117.1 GCA_013151705.1 Kiritimatiellota bacterium
CCTGCCCAATAAAGGATGGCTTGGAGGAAAATTTTTTAAATTTTCCCTGGATTTGTGTTGTTTTTATTTGACAGGAACCTTAATGGGCGACTTACTCTTTCAGCTTTGGATGTAAACCGTTTTGCGAGTAGGGCCCTCAGCGAGACGGATCTACTCGCGGGACCGCGACTATTCTGACAATTTTGTTTGTGATAAGCACTCCTTTTTGTTTTCGTTTCGGAGTGAAATCGATAACCGCTAATTTCGCGGATTTGTTTTTAGCGACGACGGCATCGCCACTTTTCGCGGGCGTTGGCTTTCCTCCGGCCAGGTCGTCGAACGATTCGATTGTTATTTTCGCGTTCATAGACGCCGGGATGTCGCATTTTCTTGTTTTACCGTCAGTTTTCAAGACTAGTTTTCCGTCCTCGATCGACGCTTCGCGTCCATCAGATGTCGGAACTCCATTTTCGTTCAGCTCGAGGAAATTTGTTTCGCAGTCGCCGATAAAAGAGCGCCAGGCTTGCGTCAACAGGCGGCGTTGTTGGTTCGCCGTTACGAGTCTGGTCATCGCCACGCAGCGTTTGTTCGCGAAATAAACGAATTTCGCCGTGACGGTAAGCAATACAGCCAATGTGGCGACCACCACGAGCAATTCAATCAAGGTGTATCCGTTTTTTTGAAGTGAATTCATCCGCGGTGTCCTCCCTTCTCCGGCAACGCGCGCTTGATCGATTCGATTACTTTTTTCCGTTTGTCGAGTATCACCAATTCCACGACTCCGTTGTTCGGCCCCCTAACTTCGGAGGTCGCGAGATTTGCGGAATTCAACGGACTCTGTTTTAGTTCGTCGGCCAAGACGCGTTTTATCGTCTCGATATCCGCTTTCGGCAGGGCGGAGAGTCGTTCGATGGTATTGTCGAACACCGCGATGGCGGCATTCTCCCTGATGGTCTTGGCGTTCGCCGAATCCAGATAGTTGATAAAGGTGAGGGAACCCGCCGAAATCGCCGCGAAAAGCGCTAGAGCCATCACTATTTCGACCATAGTCATCGGGTTGGGTTTTTGTGAACGAATTCTCGCTTTTTGAAGCGTTTGCTCACTTGACTCCGGCGTTCCAGCGTGTGTTTGCGTTGCGATATTCGCATGTGTTTTTTTCATATCAGCGCCGCCTCCGTTTCCTCAATCAGACCGTTATTCGCCATTTCCGCGGCTTCCGTCGGCAGGTCCGCGCCCGGGAGTATCCTGATTTTTCCGCGAATCTCGCGGAGGCCGGGATTGGAGGAGATGAAATCCTTCCAATCGTCGTCGGGCATCAGCGTGGCGGCCACTGGAACGCGTTCCGTCGAGTTTTTGCGTTTGAGAAGTCTTTGCGAGGCGATGCCGGTAACCGCGGCGGCTATCAGAAATGGCTCGAATCCCTGGTGCAGGAGTCTGGCGTAGACCGAGGGAATGTCGCCGGCGTGGTAAGTGGTTATCACTCGGTGCCCGGAAAGGGCGGCGTCGAGCGCCACTTTGACCACGCTTGGATCGCGCAACTCGCCGATGACGAGCGTTTTAACGTCCTGGCGGAGCGCGGCCTTCAGAGCGTCTTTGTACGACCATGCGTCGTCGTCGCTTTTCACGGAAATCTGCGACACTCCGTCTATCTCCGACTCGATGGGATCCTCTATCGTTATTATGGACGCCGGATCCTGCGAGTTTCGCAGAAGCTCCCTTATCATCGCGTAGATGGTAGTCGTTTTCCCGCAACCGGTCGGACCGGTCAGTATCGTGAGTCCTTCGGGTTTGGCGATCATTCTTTTGATGGCCGTCTCGGTTTCCGGGTTGAATTTCAAATCCTCCAAATAGAGCGGGGTTTCGGCGCCGTCTATCACGCGTATGGTGATTCTCTCGCCGCGCATTGTCGGAATGGAGGCGACGCGGAACTCGCAATCCGCGAATTTCGCGGAATCCCTGATCACGCCGTCCTGGGCGATGTTGGTTCTATATGTCAGAAGCGATGCCAACACCTTCAGATGCGCCACGCACTGATCACCGGATTCCTTCGGAATAGTCTCAATCTCCTTCTGAACGCCTCCAACCCTGAACCGTATGCCATAGGAGGTTTTTCCGGGCAGCCAATAGATGTCGCTGGCATCGACTTTCAGAGCCTCTTTCAAGATTTTCTCCGCGAATTTGTAGGGTTTCATTTTCATCACACCAGCAGATATATTATTGAAAAAATACCGATACCCAATCCGAGCACGATGAATCCGACCAGTATGGCGTTCAAAACAAGAGCCGCCAGTTCGACCAACTTGATCAAAATCGCCGTCTCGCATATGACGCGTTCCCTCAAAAGGGTGGCGAGGGATGAGAACCCCTCCAACGGCACCTCCCTCGCGGCGGCGTTTCTGAGTATCCAGTCGTGGTACGGCGCGCCGACGCGCATGCGTTCCCAGGCGTCCGGCCACCTCTCCCCGTTGGTCGTGTCCGCCGCGAATCGCTCCAGGCGGTTTTTCATCCAGACCCGCGACGTCGTTTTGGACGCGAACTCCGCGGCCTTCGCTATGTCGTGGCCGGTCGCCAGCGAGCAAGCGAACATCTCCGCGCACTCCATCAGCGATATATCGCGGTATATCTTCCCGATCCAAGGTGTTTGCAAAACAATGAGCTCCATCGCTTTTTTGCAGGGCGGCGAGGTTTTTACGAGAATGATTAGAATAATCGTCAACAGTACCGCGAATAAAGCATATCCGAAAAAATGCTCCACAAACACTGATTGGACGCCGTACACCATCCGGGTTATCTTCGGCAATTCAGCTCCATTGTAAAGTTCGGCGTAGATGCGTATGAATTTCGGAACGATGAATAAGTTCAACGCGCAAAACATCAAGATGATTTGTATCAGCTGGATCGTCGAATAGACGAGCGCCGCTTTCACCTCGTTCGCGGAAAGAATCGCGAAATGGAGATTTTTGGAGGCGACCTCGATGAATTGTGTCAAATGTCCGGTCTCCTCCGCCTCCGCGACGGCGGCGATTAGATGTTCCGGCAGAAAATTCCGCAGCCGTTTCAAGGCGTTTGAAAGTTTTTCGCCTCTCCGCAGATCCAAAACGGCCAAATTGACGGAGGCGTCCCAATCCGCCGGATTGTGGATCAGCGTCACGTTGATGGAATTGAAGGCCGCCTTTCGAAGCGACAACGTCTGCAAAGCGTCGGGCAACGGTATTTCGCAACGGATCGCCCAATCCAAAGACGAGAGTATCTCCTCCGCTTTCGATTTGGAGCGGTTTCCGCTCAATTTCCCAATTAGAACGGTGGCGAACGGAGAGGGATGGGAGGTTGGGGTTGCCGATGTCATTTTTCTTCAACCTCCGCCCAATTTTTTCACGACGGTGATCAACGGCAGGAATATGGTTATGACGATACCTCCGATCGTCATGGAAACAGCCATTATCAGTGCCGTCTCCCAGAAAATCTCCGCTTTTTTGATTGACGAGGCGGATTTCTGGCGATAGACCACCGCGAGATTCGCGAGTTCATCCGGCAGTTTCTCCTCGGGCGCGTGTTTCATCGTCAATCTCAGCATATCGAACAGATTTCCCTCTCGTTCGAGCGCTTCGTCGATGGAAATTCCGTTGGCGCAGTTTTCGGCGGCGGCCCGCAGGGATTTCCCGACAGCGGCGGCGTCAATGAGCTTGGCGATCATATTCAACGCGTCCGGCATTGGAGTCTTCTGTTTCAGCAGCGTCGATAGAAAAGCGCAGACCTTGCTCAACGTCAAACATTCGAATATCCGGCCGGACAGCGGAAGTCTTCTGACCACCTTTTGGAAGAGTCCGCTGGTGCTCGACGCCCCGGTGAAAAGCCATAGGACGAAAAGAGACAACATCGCTATCGCCACTATGACTAACGAGGTTTGCGCGGAGAAAAAAGTTGATATGTCGATTACAGTCTGCGTCAGCCAAGGCAGCGGTTCTCCGTAGAGCATCTCCTCGAATATGTTTTTGAATTCGGGAATTATGGAGATCATGAGAAAGGAGAACACCAAGGCCGCCAGCAGAAATGAGATCGCCGGATATATGGCGATCTCGCGGATCATTTGCAGAAGCTGCAGATTCAAATTCGCCATATCCGCGATTTCCGCTAGAACATTCGACAGATTGCCGTTCTTCTCGCCGGCCTCCACCATTTGTATCTGCATCGGGGTGAAGTAGCGCGCGTGCTCCTTCATCGTTTCCGAAAGCGTTCTGCCGCGGGCGGTCTCCTCTCCGATATCGAACAGCGCCGTTTTGAAATCGCCGTTCCTAAAACTCGATCCGAGCTGCGTGATGGCCTCCGGCAACGGCAGATTGGAGTCCACAAGCAACGAGAGTTGTTTGTAGAAATCAACTATATTGGCATGTTCCCGACTCATTTCGCTCCTTTCATATATAATTGTCGTCCGTAGGTCTGTTTCGCGAGCAAGTCCGTTTCGCCGACCGTGTCCCGCCGTAGCTCATAGAGCGAAGGCGGAAACGGATCCTAAAACCCTCGACCGCGCGCCCCGCGGCACCATTTAATTCACCATTCTTTTGACTTCCTTCCCTATTTCTCAACTCCACGGGACTGTTACGAAAACAGATCCGGAGTGAAAAGGGCTCCCGCTTTTTCCGGGTCGTCGCTTTCCTCCTCCGATGGCCGCGTCGTTGAATCGGGATTTTCAGTAACGGCTGCGAAAAGATCGTCTTGAAGCATATCTCCGGCGCTTTCGGATTCATCCGTTTCGCCATTTTCGTCGTTTTTCTCGCCCGATCCATCGACGAAAGCGTCCAAATCCCTTCTAAACGATTTCAGCTCGTAACGCTCCGCGATTTCCGCGATTCCGCGCCAGTCCGGAGGGCGGCGGGTTACGCTTTCGATTATAGTCCACGAATCGTCCGGCGGCGCCGAATCGAGAGTGATGAGTTTGATGTTCTTTCTCAGCAGTTCGGCGGAATCCGCTATTTTCGAGCGGAGTCTCTCGTTTTCAATCGCTTCCGGATTCGCCAGCATATTCTCGATCGAGCCGTGTTCCGTCAGCAGTTTCGCCGCGGTTTTCGGGCCGACTCCCCGCACGCCGGGAATATTGTCGGAGGAATCTCCTATCAGCGCCAGATAATCCACGATCTGGTCCGGTCTGACTCCGAATTTGTCGACCACTCCCTCGACTCCCATTTTGGAGAATCCTTTCCCCTTCCCCTGAGGAATGAGCATTTCGACTCTTTCGTCGATCATTTGCGCCAGGTCTTTGTCGGCGCTTACGACCCCGACTTTGAAATCCGTGAAATTCGCGGCTAAAACGGCTATTAGATCGTCGGCCTCGACGCCTTCGAATTCCAACACCGGGAAACCGAACGCCTCCACCATCCTTCTGATTCCCGGTAACTGCTCTTTAAGCTCCTCCGGAGTCGGCGAGCGGTTCGCCTTGTATTCCGGGTGTATCTCGAGACGTTTGGTCGAGCGTCCCTTGTCGAAAACAACCGCTCCATATTCGGAAGACGCGTCCCGCTCCATCTGAAGCAGAAACCTTGAAAACGCGAAAATCGCGTTCGTGTATTCGCCTTTGGAATTCGTCATCAACGGCAGCGCGTGGAATCCGCGGAATATCTGGGCGTACGCGTCGATCAACAGCATTTTCTTATCCATGGCGCTTGATTCCTTTTGTTTTCACGAGTGCGGCATAGGTGTTCAATAAAATCGCCTCTCATTCAAATAATCCGTTCGTTTTTTGAATTTTCTACTCGATTTCTATGATTTTATGAATTCCCAAATCGTTTATATTCAGATGGAGTGTACCATTTTTATATTTCCATGACGCTTCAGAGCGTTCCGGACGCAATCTTTTCCGCTCAGCCATTCTCTCCTCCATATCCAAAACCATAAAACGATTTGGACATCAGATTTTCGACAACTTCACTTTATCTCGATGGTTTCCGCTCGGGGGATACATGCAGGCCAGATCGGAGCCGGTGGCCACCGATTCGGCCAGCGATCCGAAAACGAAGGCCTTGGCGGCGATAAGCGTGTCCTTCCAAGGAAGCTCTATCGCGATTCCAGCGGCCATCGCCGCGCTGAAGGTGCAGCCCGTTCCATGCGTGACGGCATCCGCGAGATTCGCGGAAAACTCCAATCTGGGCGATGTCAAAAGGTGAGTTTTCCCCTTGTAGGCCACTATATCGACGGCCTCCTTTTCGGAGGTTGGTAAATGTCCACCCTTCAAGACACAGCCAGTCCGCCAAGTTTCCGCGATTTCAGCGGCGGCGGATTTCATATCCGCGATGGAATGTATGGGGCGGCCTAGAAGCGCCTCCGCCTCCGGAATGTTCGGCGTGATCCAATCCGCCAACGGTAGAAGCTCGTTTTTCAGTGTTTCAACGGCATTCGAGTTGATCAGCGGCGTTCCGCTTCCGGAAATCATCACCGGATCAATGACCAAGGTAAAACGCGTATCGCGCAGGGCTGTCGAGACGGCGGAAACAGTTTCCGCTGACACCAGCATGCCTGTTTTGACGCAGCGAACCGCGAATTTAGCGGAAACCGCCGCGATTTGCGCGGAAACGAATTCCGGCGGAACGGATTCCACTCCGCGAACCTCGCGGGGATTTTGAGCGGTGACCGCGGTTATCACGGAAGTTCCGAAAACTCCGTAGGCGGAGAACGCGCGCAAATCGGCTTGGACGCCGGCTCCGCCGCCGCTGTCGCTGCCGGCGATCGTCATCGCCACTGGATAGAAATCGGAATAGTTGTTGGATTCAGCCATGTGACGAGTATAGCTCCGCCGGATTGAAATTGCAAACGGCGAACCAATGTTGCCGAAGATCTATGCGATTTACAAAAAGAAAACTGGCTGTTGCCAAAACTTTGACAAGCGAAGGAGCCGACATCAATCAACCTGCCACATCAAGCGGAGGAAAGATAAAAAACCTAAGACGGCGCTTCCGCGATTGATTCTTTATCACTGTGAAAACAATGGGGCGGCTTGCAATTATATCGAAATGTGATATAATTTAGAGCCAATTGCAAGAATATGAGCGACTGGCCCTCTGGTTCCGAAGACCTAATCTTTTATTGGCGGGAAACATGCTCAAACTAAACAATTCGCAGAGAAGGGTGTTGGGCGCTTTGGTGCGATACGGACCATTGACCAGACGCGAGATATGCGCCAGCGTCAATCTCAGCTGGGCCGCCGTCTCCAAAATAGTCCAACATCTGCAAGACCTCGAACTGGTCATCGATTCGGACGAGCGGGACTCCAACAACCGCGGCAGACGTCCGGGTTTCGTGGCGATGAATCCCGAAACACTCATCCTTGGCGTTTCAATAAACCGCGAGGTCATCAAAACGGTCTCTCTCGACCTGACCGGCCGCGTGACCAACAGTGAAACCGCGTTGTTGACGGATGGCGACGATCCGGTCCCGGAAGCGGTCAAACTGCTATCCAAGCTTATGAAAAAACTCAGTGTCGCTCCCGTGATCGCTCTGGGTGTATCCTTTCCGGGCCTGATAGACGTGACCAAACAAGAAGTCGCCTTCTCGGTGAACTTCCCGGAATTCGTGAACCGCCCCGTGGCCGAGGAGTTTCGCCTGGCGCTCCAGCTGGACGCTCCCGTCTTCATAGAGCGCAACGCCGTCTGCGACATCACACGCCTAGTGACAAACCGCCGTCTTTCCGGCGACGCGATACTCGTCTCGCTGCACTCCGGCGTCAGCGCGGCTGTCTACATAGACGGGCAGATATTGCATGGCAAAAGCGGGAACATCGGCGAATTGGGGCATTTGAAATTGCGGGACGGCGCTATTCCCTGCGCCTGTGGAGGGGTGGGATGCGTTGAAACCGTCGTCGGAGGACTCGCCTGGAGCAGAAAATACAGGAAAGCTCTGCGGGGGCGTCGTTCCGAGGGATTGCCCGCGAGATTCGCGGACGCCTTGGACGCCGCTGTTCCCGAGGCGGTCGCCATCCTGCGCGAAACTCTTTCCGCTCTTTGCCCCGTTCTCTCGGAGATAACGACTCTGTTGCGCCCCGACACACTCGTTTTCTCGGCGGACGTTCCTGAATCCACCGCACTTGTCTTCTCAACCGTGATAAACGAAGGTTTCGAAAGCGTCGCTCCAGAGGTGGTTTTAGCGGAACCGTTCTCCACCGCCGCCGGCGCGGCGGCCCTGGGGCTCCTATGGCTTTCCGGCAATCCCCACTACAAAGCGTAGTATTTTTCCGTTTCCTTTTTCCTGTTCGTGAAACGAGTTGCAATTCGAATTTATAGGCCTATCTTCCGTTGTCGCCGCTCCGACCCCGCGAGACTAGCGGCGGCGCGTGGTTGATGGCGACGCGTCCACCGGAAAACGGCGAGTTTTTTTTTCAGTCCGTGTCAACTTTTTGAATCGATAAGGAGAATCAGGATGTCAACTATGGGCAAATACATTGATCAGGCGAGCGGATTCACGCTTGATGTATCGGGAATGAACTACGAACGATCCGATTTGGACGCGCTTTCCGCGAAAATCGCGGCCGCGCGCCAAGGGATGATTGACATAGAGGCGGGCAAGGTGAAAAACCCCGACGAGAACCGCAAAGTGACTCACTTCACCGACCGCGAGGAATACCCCTCGACCGAGCTTTTCAACCAAGTCGGAGAATTCGTCGAGGAGGTGAGGACGGGCGTCATCGCCGGATCGACCGGAAGAAAATTCGAGTCGGTTGTGATAAACGGCATCGGCGGGTCGGCCCTCGGCCCGCAACTCGCGCAATTCGCGGTGAACGGTCCCTACTGGAACGAGCTGGATCCATCCCTCCGCAACGGATTTCTGAAAATCCACTTCACCGACAACACTGATTCCGCGGGGGTCGCTGACATCATAGCCGTCATCGATCCTGAAACCACGCTTGTGGTGAGCATCTCGAAATCCGGCGGAACACAAGAGACCAAAAACAATCTGACGGCGTTCGAGACAATATACTCCGACGGGGGCGTTGACTTCTCGAAACACGCTTGCGCTATAACGATGCAGGGCAGCAAACTCGACGCGTACGCCAATTCCGCGGGTTGGCTTCAAATTTTCCACATGGCGGAATCCATCGGTGGCAGAACCAGCGAAACAAGTATCGTCGGGCACCTTCCAGCGGCTCTCGCGGGAATCGATTTCGGAAGTTTTTTGGACGGCGCGCTCCATATGGACGAGTTGACCAGGGTTCCGGAAGTCTCCGACAACCCGGCCTATCTCCTAGCGGCCATGTGGTATCTAGCCGGCGACGGGAAAGGCGACAAGAATATGATAATCGTCCCCTACTCCGACAGACTCGTTCTTTTGTCGCGCTATCTCCAGCAGCTCGTGATGGAAAGCCTGGGCAAAGAACTGGACTTGAAGGGAAACACAGTCAACCAGGGACTCTCCGTTTTCGGAAACAAGGGCGGGACCGACGCTCACGCGTTCATCCAACAACTCAACGACGGTAGAAACGACTTTTTCGTAACGTTCCTCGAAGTGCTGGGCGACGATTTGGACTTGCCGGTGGGCGACGGCATCCACATGGGCGACTACCTGCACGGATTCCAGGCTGGACTCGCCGCGGCTTTGACCGAAAAAAGCCGCCAAGTGATTCAAATGAGAATCAACACCGTGGATGAATACAACTTGGGAATGATAATAGCGCTCTACGAGCGCGCAGTGGCGTTCTACGCCGAACTAATCGGCGTCAACGCGTTCCACCAACCCGGCGTCGAGGCGTATAAAAAGGCCAGCGGAAAAATCATCGCCATGCTGATGGAGGTGAAAGAGAAACTACCGGAGCTTTCCGGAAGCGCCGGCACCGCCGCGGAACTCGCGGAAAAAGTAGGATTTGCCGATCGCGTCAACGAGTTCGAGGGCATTCTAGCGAAATTCGCGGCCAATCCGTCAAGAGACGGAAACACCGTCTCGAGAAAGTGGGACTCCGAAGCTGGTGACTGGAGATATTCCGTATGAAGTCGATTTTCGAAAATCTTGACAGGGATTTGCGGAAGATTTTGAAAGAGCGTCTGCGCGACCTCTGGACCCACGCCAGCACCGCTATTGAAGGAAACACGCTGACGCTGGGAGAGACCGCGTTCGTCCTGCGGGAGGGGCTTGCCCCATCAAAGGCAAACCTCTCAAGGACCACAACGAGGTAACGGGCCACGCCAACGCCGTTGAACTACTCTATCGGATGGCGGAAAAAGATATCATTAAGGGATGCGACATCTTCGATATCGGCCGCCGGACTATTCGAGTAAAAAAGAATGACGGCCTGGAAGGACCGTCCTACCACCGCGCCACTTTTCAGGGCGGGGAGAGGACTTCCAGCGGATGGAATGCGTTCAGTCTTTCGAGTTTCGCTCCAGCTCCTCGATTCTTTCCAGCATCAATTTGACTTGCTCTTTGAGTTTTGCGACGGTCTTCGGAAGAATTATCCTAGCCATGAAATCGCGTTTCGGCTCGGCCGGAGTGCCCACGACGGTGCCTCCCGGGGGGACGTCCTTCACGACTCCGGAGGTTCCCGCGATTCTCGCGCCGTCGCCCAAGGTTATATGCCCGTTAATACCGGCTTTGGCGGCAACTATCACGCCACGTCCGATTTCCGCACTGCCGGCGATTCCGCATTGTCCGATCAACATGGAGCACTCTCCCACGACCACGTTATGGGCGACATGCACTTGATTATCGAGTTTTACTCCGGCTTTCATCCATGTTCTGCCGAAACGCGCCCGGTCGATCGTGCAGTTCGCTCCGATTTCCACTCCGTCGTCCAGTTGAACGATTCCCATTTGCGGGATTTTAACGATTCCCGAGGGCCCCGCCTCGAATCCGAATCCGTCGGATCCGATCACAGTGCCGGAATGGATTATCACGCCGTCGCCGACCACGCATCTTTCGCGTATCGAAACGTTGGGGTAGATGAGGGTTCCACGTCCGACTGTTGTGTATTCGCCTATGTACGAGCCGGCGCAGATTTTCGAGCCGTCGCCGATTTCGGCGTTCGCCTCTATCACGGCGCAGGGGCCGACGTGAACTCCGTTTCCTACTCTGGCGGAATCGGCCACAACCGCCGAAGGATGGATCATCGGCGGGTATTCCGGCGGAGGAGGGGCGAAAAACTCGATCACTTTGGCGAACGCGATGTTCGGAGTCTCGCAGACTATTAACGTCGCTCCGCCGGAGTTGTTGACATCGTAGTCCGGACCGACTATGACGGCTGCCGCCGCCGTGTCAGGCACTTGCTCCGTGTATTTCTTGTTGCCCAGGAACGATACGTCCTCCTTTTTAGCGTCTTTCAGGGATTGAACACCCGAAACTAGGGCCTCCGCGTCTCCTCGAACCGTCCCACCGATCAATTCAGCGATTTCCGTGGTTGTTTTTATTTTGCTGTCGCTCACTTTTTATCAGCTCCCTTGTTGAGTATGGCAAGAATTTCGTCAGTGAAATCGATTTCCGTCTTGTAGTACAATATGGATGGAATGTCGTTCAACGTCTTGCCGGACGAGTCAAGCACCAAAGTGAATTTGCGCGTTTTAGCGTATCTCGCGATCGCTTTCCTTATTTCCAGCAGGATTTTTTTTCGAAGTTTTATCTCCTGGTTGCGTATCTGGATCCTCTTTTCACGTTTGTACCGTTCGATTTCAGACTCTTTGTCTTTCAACTGACGGTATTTGTCCTGGGCCGCCAAGCGTTTCGACTCTCTTTGTGTTTCAGAATACGCGACATTCAGAGACGCGTCCCTCAAAGCCACGAATGCCTCACGAAGTTTCAATTGCGACTCCGCGAGGTTCCCCGCGTACTGTTTGAATATCTCCGCCTGTTTTTTCAATTTAGCGTTCGAAAGTTTCGTTTTGTAGTAGCCTTTGAAGATTTTATCCATGTCCACCACTCCGATGTCGTTCTCGGCGGCGGCGAGCGCGAATTGCGCGCAAAACAAAAATGTGATTATCACTTTCCCAGCTAATTTATTCATCACAGTTCTCCTCATTGTTCGGCGAGGGCTAGAGTGCTCTTATCCCCGCGCGTCAGCCCGTAAGAGGGCGTTCAAAGCGTCGAGAGGTAACCTACAACCCGCGGCGGCGGTTTTCAACCGCCAGGCCGTCATTTTAAAAAAACGATGTTTTTTTCGTCAAATCGCTTGACATTACGCTTAACAAGTCCATTTTATCGTTTGTTCGTGTTGTTTCACAGGGAAACCACGCTTTCGCCAATCTACTTTGCAACAAGGCGAGTCGCCTTGATTTATCCATAATATCCGAATGGGTTTTACCGTTGTCGTTTCGTATTGAAACATTTCCTGGAGTATCACGTGTTTGTTGGTCTTACCGGTGGTATCGGGTGCGGGAAAAGCGTTGTAAACGGTATTTTCGCGCAGTTTGACTGGCTGGTGTTGGACGCCGATGACATATGCCATTCGATCTATGACTCCGCCGATGAGGAGTTCTTGGAGCTGTTGAAAAGGCGGTGGGGAACGAAAATAGTAACGAGGGACGGAGCCGGACTCGATCGAGGGAAAATAGCGGATATTGTTTTCAATTCAGAAAAAGAGTTGTGTTGGCTCAACTCCGTCATTCATCCCGCCGTGTATCAAAAAGCCTTGCGAATTCGCTCCGCCCAGCCTGGCAAAGACGCTGTTTTCGACGTTCCCCTTTTGTTCGAGGCTGGTTGGGAGAATCGCTTCGACGCGGTTGTCGCTGTATGGACGGACGACGCTATCCGATTTCGGCGTTTGCGCGAACGGGGGATGACGGAAGAAGATATCGTGAAAAGGGATTCCACCCAAATGTCGTGCCGGCGGAAAATGGAAATGTCTGATGTCGCGTTGATCAACAATGGAGATATCGAAAACTTGCGAGCGCAATGTGAAATGCTTTCCCGCGCTTTAAGAAATGGGAACGCTTCCCAGTCGAGTTCAATCGGCTTTGGGATTGGTTGAAAGTCGTCTCCCGCAGAGCTTCCTCCGCACTTTCAGAGTTCTCCAAATGGAAAAGGCGGAAGAGACTTCGCGGGAGACTAATGATTCGGTTAAATTCAATTTAAGGGAAACAGTATGGCAACGGAAGAAAACAAAACGGTAAAAAGAAGAACGGTGAAGAAAATGGAAACACCGGTTGGTCAAACGTCGATGGAAAAACCGACGATAAAACCAAAACCACCCGCCGAGACGCAAATCAAGAGCGTTCCGCCCGCGGCGCGACCGGAGAGGACCACCTCTTCAGCCACGTCCCAGCCGCCGCCGCCGGCTCAAAATCATCGGCAACAAGACCATTCACAGCGCGGTCCGCACGACGAAAACGACAAACCTCGCCGCAACAACCACCGCGATGACATGATAAAAGACAAAACGGCGCCCAGCCTCGATATTTCAAAACTCCAAGCCATGGATATGAAGGGATTGGCGGCCATGGGCAAGGAAATTGGAATCGAGGGGATTGGAGCGCTTGAGAAGCCTCTTTTGATTTTCGAGATACTCAAGGGCAACGCCGAACGCAGCGGTTTGATGTATGGCAGCGGTTATTTGGAGGTGTTGGCGGACGGGTTCGGATTTTTGCGTTCTCCCAACTACTGCTATCTTCCTTGTCCGGAGGACATCTATCTCAGTCCGTCGCAGATTCGAAGATTCTCGCTTAAAACCGGAGATTTCGTGGCTGGACAAATCAGGCCTCCGAGGGAGAAGGAGAGGTTCTTCGCCATGCTCAAGGTGGAGTCGATAAACCACGAATCCCCGGATGTGAAAAAGGATATCATCCCCTTCAAAAGTCTGACTCCGTGTTTTCCGAACGAAAGGTTGATTCTCGAACTGGATCCCGAAGAGCTCTCCACCAGAGTGGTCGATATCGTAACGCCGATCGGCAAAGGACAGCGCGGTCTGATCGTGGCGCCTCCGAGAACGGGTAAAACCGTTCTTCTCCAGAAAATCGCGAACAGCATAACGGCGAACAGTCCGGAGGTGGAACTGATAGTGATGCTGATTGATGAACGTCCGGAGGAGGTTACGGACATGCAGCACAACGTCAACGGGGAGGTCGTTAGTTCGACTTTCGACGAGCCGCCCGAACGGCACGTTCAAGTCGCCGAGATGGTCATCGAAAAGGCCAAGCGCATGGTGGAATTTGGCAAGGATGTCGTCATTCTTCTCGACAGCATAACCCGTTTGGCGCGCGCGTACAACACTCTCCAACCTCACAGCGGCAAGATTCTGACCGGCGGAGTCGACGCCAACGCGCTCCACAAACCCAAGCGCTTCTTCGGAGCCGCCAGAAACATAGAAAACATTCCCGGCAGCCTCACGATCATCGCCACCGCTCTAATTGACACTGGCAGTCGGATGGACGACGTCATTTTCGAGGAATTCAAAGGAACGGGTAATATGGAACTGCATCTGGACAGAAAACTCGTCGACAAACGCGTCTATCCGGCGATCAACATAGAAAAGAGCGGAACCCGTAAGGAAGAGCTTCTTTTGCATCCTGACGAGCTTCAAAAGGTGTGGGCTTTGAGGAAGGTTATGAACGGTGTCCCACCGGTGGAGGCGATGGAGTTGCTCATAGGAAAAATGAAAAAAATGAAATCAAACATTGAATTTTTGATGACCCTGCAGTTATAGTACTAGGTTTTTTGCCTGGAATGGCGTGTTTAAGCTGGCGGTCTGAAGGAAAACCGTCATGCCCCGCCGTGGTTTTTAGCAGAGGGTTTTAAAATGAAAATGTTATGTCCCTATTGCGAGGTGGAGATTTCAATGAGTGCGGTGGATGCCGAAGACGGATATTGTCCCGAATGCGGCTCCGTGATAAGTTCGTCCTCCATTTTCGACATTGATGAAGACGAACTTGTGGACGACGAGTTGGATAACGATCTTGACGAGGTTTTCTAAAGAAATTAGTTGGACCCTGTTCGAGTAGGGTCTAGTTAGACCCTGTTCGAAAAGGTCTCGCAGCCATGTAGACACTTATTTCGAGTGTGAGGCCGCGTTTTTTCGCCGAGAATTCAATGCCTGAGCATTGGGTTCTCGGCGAAAACCGCGGGATCACCCGA
>JAADHT010000259.1 GCA_013151705.1 Kiritimatiellota bacterium
GATGTAATGGAACGAAAAGATGTTAATCCGTCCGATGCCAGCTCTCCGTTCGCGAAATTCATTTCCGCAACTGGCAATGCTAATATCGGGAGAATAGAAGCAGGTGTTAGTTACGAAGACAAACTAACATTACCTTCTGCGGTGGGGTACATCTATCTTTCCGTTGATTTTTCGGCTGAATATGGAGATCAAACACCATGACTCCCCCCAAAAAACTGGTTTTGTTTTTTACTTTAGGAGTTTTTATTGCAATATGCTTTACAATGTTGCTGTATCCATGGTTTATAAGGAATGCCAACAACAATTCCTCATATCTATGCTTAAACAAACTTCGTTGGTTGCAACACGAAGTTTTTTCAACAGCCGACGGCAATTTTTTTGCCCTCGCTAGGCGTTTTTCGAAAAAAAAAGTCAAAATTGTTTCAGCGGAAAAAGTTTTCGCGAAACTTGATCCAAGGCTGGAATGGGTCGAAATGAGCCTTGTCAGTGACAATTATCGACGAGCGGTGCTTCCTATCCATCCCAAAGGCAAGACCTACTCCGATAGATGGGGCTCCAGTTTTTACAGCTGGGGGATGCCCGTTGAAAAATGGAAAGCGACACCCGCGTTTCGATGGAACACATTGAAGTTTCCACTCCTCTGGGACAAGCGTCCTGATCTAAACGACGGTAAAGTAAATTTTTTAGCTGTCGACGATCCGTTTGTTGAAACCCTTCCCCAAAAAAAGTTCGACAAGTATCTTTCCGCGGCGAAGGAATGGGTTGAACCTGATAAGGTGACCTTGAAAGAGCTTGAGCGCCGAATTGAAGGCGGTGCGCCAACGAGCGCGCGTTCGCCATCATGATGGGCGGGCGGAAAGGGGACGAGAGCGGTATGCGGATGATAAAGCCATTCTTGACTTCCGGCGACAGGACATTGAAGGCTGCCGCTGAATACGCCGCGAAACAATTGGAGAAAAAATGAGGATATTGTCAGCCGTCATTCTGGTTCTCGCGGAACCCGCGCCTCCGCTCACGGAAAAAGAGCGGAAACTCATCTCATTCTCGATGACGGGCTCGTACCCATCCTGAGTTTCACACTGGAATACCGACAATGTTTGATGGTCCGTGATGGATCGCCGAACTAAATCAGAGTCTGGAGAATCCGCGAATAATAATAATACGGGAAAAATCAGGATAAAGATTTGAAATTTCATTTTCGCATGTTATTCGTGGATGTTCTCGAAATTCGAAGGGGCGTTTCGAAGAGCGAGTTATGAAAGAAATCTCAACCAGGGGAAGTGGAGATGCCGTACATACATACATGTAGGCGTGTCGCCGTGGTATCGGCGCGCGGACGCTCGTTCATTCCGATTCTCGCTTCATTCGCACTCTTCTCGACCGCGCTTTCCGCGAAACCAGCGGTTTTGGCGCAAGCCAGGCAACTGGAGCGAATCGAGGAGACGCTTTCATCCAATAGTGGTTCGGAAAGTTTTCTCTCAAACTCCCGTCAACCCCCCAAGCGACTGAAAGCGCTCAAGACGCTGCGCAAACTGGTGAGACTTCGCGAAAGGAAATCTAAAATCCTCTCATCCGTGGGAGACCGCGCCGCCGCGGTTCTAGCGGAATACTTGATGTCCGAAATCCGGCGACCATCGCGTGAGCCATCCCGCGTGGACTCCATGACCGATGAATTGGACGCTCTTCTCGCCCCGTACTCGGATTTCTCGACGATCGCCGGATTCGACTACGACTTCGACGATCCCGGGCGATACCGCGCCCCGAAAGTCGGAGGTTTTCTCGCCCGCGCCCGCTGGAGCGCCGCACGTCCGAAAAACAAGGATGTCCAATCCGCCGTGAAGGCGCTCGCGTTCGCCGAAAATGAAACCCGCGGATTCGACAAATGCCTCGCTCTCCTCACTTTCGCCGAGACCCTCCGCGACGTATCAACGGCCAGCGACGACGACGACGCGCTGAGTCGAGCGGAGAACTATCTCGACGAGTGCCGAAAATACGGAGGAAAGTTTTTCACTCCGGTTAGCGACTCAAAACACGGAAAAGCAAGAGAGAGGCTCGGAACGAGGGATTGGAGACGCCTCCAGGATCGAATATTCCGGCTCCAACTCGATATTGACATCGCGAAGCTCGCGGCCGAGTTCGGACCGGACTACGCGCTCTACGTGAAAATGCGGAGATACTATGACGCGAAACGATGGCTCGACGCGTTCGTCGCCGCCGAGCGCCTCGCCTTCGGGGAAAATGGGTGGACTCCTCCGTCAAAGAAAAAGCGCGCGTCCGGAGAAAAAAACACGCCGGGCAAGCAAACGACGCAGAGCGTCTGCGCGGAGGCGGGGCGTCTCTATTGGTGCCGTCTGTTGTTGATGAACGACGCCGCGGGGAAATACCGGAGCGCCTCCCTGCCGTCGGGCGTGGATGAGACCGAGAGGTTCATCGCCGACAAGCCGAGAGGCCTCTACCGAGGCGACGCTCTGATGGAGCTCGCCCGGTTTTATCTCGAGAGGAAATGGGACTGGAAAAAGGCCGGAGTCTATTACGAAAAGGCGCTGAAATGGTTCCGCGACGCGCGGGAGGAGCGCGACGCCGTCGATCTATACGCCCTGCCGCCGAAACTCGCGAGTTTCGCGAGCCCCGACTCTCCGGAGACCACGCTTGACGAGTGGCGGCGGACGAGAAGACGGAAAATAGACTCGAAAGAGATAGTCAACCGCCGCACCGCACCATGGTACGTCTCCGAGAACGAGAAGGAGTGCCTCTTCATGACGGGGTTCCTGCTTTTGGAGTCCGGAAAACCGGAAGAGGCGTTGAAGCGATTCTCGCAAGTCTCCTCCATAGACAAAAACATCGCGTTTCTCGAGCGGAAGAATTTTCCGAACGCGTTGATGCGTCTGCGATCCTGTTGCAAAACCGGATACATCGTGCTACCAGTGAAATGCCGACGGCTTTTGAGCAGGAAAAACAAGTGTAGGATTTTTCTAGCGGAATTCAAATACGTGCTGGAGGATCTCGACGCGGCGGAAAAGATATACCGGGAGGTTCTAAACGACCCGAAATCCAGACCAATCGACAAGGCCGCGGCGATGATGGGTATCGGAAACTGCCACGATTTGCAGGAAAAAAAGACGGACGACGCCGAATGGTTCGCGAAAGCGTATGAATTATCCCCGAAAAGCGCGATCGGCGCGGAGTCCCTCTACCGTCTTGCGTGCAACAACCGCGGAAACGGAAAGTTTGACGAGGCGATCAAACGGTACGGCGAATATTTGAGACGCTTCCCGAAAGGGAGTTGGGCGCGATCGTGTCTGTTCAACCTGGCGCAGACTTGCCACACCGCCGGACGGAAAAAGCGGTTCAAGATGGCGGCCGCCAGTTTCAAAAAACGGTATCCGAAGTCGGAATTGAACAAATATCTGAAACAGATGGCGAAAACCGGCCCGGACGAGATGCTCGTCCCGGAGGAATAAAAAGATGTTGACCACGAATGAACACGAATTCACACTAATGGAGAATGCTTCTCTTCGGGGATTCGAAGAGAAAGATTAGTGTCCATTGGTGTCGATT
>JAADHT010000243.1:0-2535 GCA_013151705.1 Kiritimatiellota bacterium
TCGGGGATGGCTCGCGCCGAGGGAGAAGTCCGCGGGTCTCGCGGTCTCGTCGGTGCAGCAGCATACAAAGGGCAGAGACAGAATTTTCCGCATATTGGATTCCGACATGCCTTTCGACGCCGCGGTCGTGCCCGGGGCGTCGTCGCGCAGCAACCGCGCGCATATCTCGCCAGGCGCGAGACTCGCGGCGGCCGCGAGTTCCGCGAGATTAATCCCGCGGAGTTCCGACGCGTCCGCAAAAATCGCGGGCGCGGGATTCGCGGACGTTGAGACTATCCTCAACGAGCGCCAACGGGACTCCGGCATATCACCCGCGGCGGCCGCGAATCTCGCGAAACCATCGGGCGAGCGCAGGGACTCCATCAAGGTCGAATCGTCCATCTCGGAAAACGGCGAGGGCGTAAACGCGCCCAGACTGGTCATCGACTCCACGTACGGGTATCTATCCGCGGTGATTCGAACGCCTTCCGATTCCGCCCGCGACAATCGCTCCAAAACATCGTCGAGCTTGCCCCAGTTCGGCTCTCCGGCTGTTTTCAAATGACTCACGTGCAGTTTGCGGCATCCCGACTCCTTGCCGATCGTAATGAACTCGTCGAGCGATTCGAGAAGACGATTCCCCTCGCTGCGAAGATGCGTCGCCAAAACGCTATCCGACTCCGCGACAATCGCGCCGAGCGCCAGTAGTTCCTCTCTCGCGGCGGAATTTCCCGGCGAATACGGCAATCCCGTCGAAAATCCCAAAACGCCTAGAACTTTTCCGTTGAAAGTTGAAAATTGATTATTGGATGTTGAATATTGAACATTCTCCCCTCTCCCACCCCGGAGCGCCTTCTTCAACGCGCTCCGCATCGCGCGGATTTCGCGGTCGTCCGCGACTTTCGCGTCATATCCCATGACGGAGGCCCGCAAGGTATTGTGTCCGCAAAGCGTCGCGATGTTGATCGCCGGCCCGGCATTCCGCATGAGTTCCGCATATCGCTCAAATGAGTTCCAGTTCAGGGGGATCTCGTATCGGGCGAAAAGCTCTTGGAGATGATCTCTGTTGCGGTCGGTCAGGGGAAACGCGGAAAGCCCGCAGTTGCCGCAAATCTCGGTGGTGATTCCCTGGGAGAGTTTTCCTTCCGCGTCGGGAGCCGCGAGAATGGAGATGTCGGAATGCCCGTGTGGGTCGATGAACCCGGGGCATAGAAGCAATCCATCGGCATCGACAACCTCAAGCCCGGTGGTGTCGGACACCCCGCGAATATCGCGCGACACCTCGCTGACAACGCCGTTCCGGCAGACGACGGATCCCATAAACGGCTCGCCGCCCAGCCCGTCCGCGATTCTCGCGTTTTTTATCATAAAATCAGCCATGCGCCTATAACCTCGATTGAACACTCCGGATAGGGGTAATATAGCACGTCATAACAATACCGGAGGACCTTTTCCGTGATTGCCTGCTCAAACAAATATAGGCTCAAAAATCCGCGCGGGGTTTACACACCGAGGCGTGCGGATAAACTCGATGCTTGCGCGCCTTGCCGTGTTCGACGTTCAGTCCACTTGACACAGTGCCTCAATGACTCAGTGCCGCGCTACCTTCATACGGAACCCCCGAACTACCAAACCATTTCAGAAGCGTTGGTGATGGCGTTCCTTCTCACGGAAGATGTGAAATACTCGAAAAAAGTGATCGCGCTGACCGCGAAGTTCGCGGACGACCATTATCTGAAAAGTACCAGTCCGCGATTCCGGAAAATTCAAAGACCATCATGAAAAACGGCGCGCTAGTGCGCAAACTAGCGGTGGTGTAGGCTGCTCTGGATGCGAAAATTCTTACCAGACAACGCTGTTGAGGATAATTTATTCGACGAAAGCGGAAACAGCAAAAAAAAACGAATCAAGTCCTGCCGAAACGTTTTTCCAGCTCCTTGTATGAAACACTGATTATCGTTGGTCTGCCATGCGGACAAGAATACGGCAGTTTGCAGCGCCCCATCTGCGCGACAAGCGCGGCGGCCTCCTCCAAAGTCAGAAAATCCTTCGCCTTGACGGCTTGACGGCATGCGGCGGTGGCCACGGCCGCCTTGTCGGGTTTTGAAACAGTCTTCCCCTCTTCAATCAAAGTCGAAAGGATGTCTCTGATCAAAGATTCGGCGTCATTCTCCGATAAAACCGCCGGAATCGCATGCGCGATAACCGTGTTGCGACCAAAGGGTTCGACCTCGAATCCCAGAGAATCCAACGCGTCCGCGCTTTTTCTCAAAAAGGCGACCTCACTCGGAGAAAAATCCAAAGTAACCGGAATCAGAAGTCTTTGAGAGGCGGGAGTTGTTGACTCCGCCTCGCTCATAAGTCTTTCAAACAAGACCCGCTCATGAGCGGCATGCTGGTCGATTACAACCAATCCGCTGTCTGAGGCTGCTAGAATGTACGTTTCATCGAGAAAACCGATTATCCGCAAAGCGAAATCATCCGACCCTTGTGGCGCTTGAGCGCCACCCTCGATTCCACCGCCAGAAATCTCAACCGAGCTTCTCGGTTGTCCAC
>JAADHT010000243.1:2543-4724 GCA_013151705.1 Kiritimatiellota bacterium
AATAGCGGATTCCGCTTCGGAACCACCGGAATTCGAGGGTGCTGCCGAGAATCGAGCCTCAACATCGCCCATTGCTTCAGGCGCGGTTACCGCGGAAGAGGTCGTGGGTGAAAGCGACGGTATCTCAGGATGAATATCCGGCATGGGAGAGTAAGTATTGGAACCCGGAAATGTTGGCTGATCCATAGTTGGAGGATTGTAATCGACCGAAGCGCCTTGCAATATTGAGTTTAAGGAAAGCTCCGGAGTTACCGAAACGGTTGGAGTGGCCGATTTCCCGAGAGCGTCGCGGACCGCCTCGGCGACGATGGCGGCGATAAGAGCGGACTCCCTGAAACGCACCTCGCGCTTCGCCGGATGAACGTTCACGTCCACGCGTTCCGGATTCATGGATAGGAAAAGTGCTACGGGAGGATAGCACCCTTTCATAACAAGCGATTCATATCCGTCGCGTAATCCGCGGAATATCTCCCACGCCTCAACCGGACGGCCATTCAGAAAAGAGCGCTGCTCTTTACGCGATTTCCGCGTGAAACCGTGACGAGCTATATATCCGGACACACCGACCCCGGCCTTCTCGTAATTGACGGGAATCATAGCGTCCGCCATCGTTTTACCCAAAAGCTCCCTGATCCGCGGAAAAGGTGAATCGGCGGCGGGAGAGACGAAACTTTTCATTCCATCGAAGGAAAGCTCGAACGAGACTTCGAAATTGGCCAACGCCAGTAAAGACACCGTATCGGAAATGTGCTTCTCCTCCGTATGGTCGGACCGCAAAAACTTCCGTCTGGCCGGCGTGTTGAAAAATAGATCCCGTACAGTTATTTCCGTTCCTGGAGCGCAACCAGCCGGAATCGACGCGATGAAGCGTCCTCCCTCCACAAGCACATCGCACCCCTCCAACGCGTCTCCGCGTCGAGTCAGAAGCCGGACTCGGGCTATCGAGGCTATGCTGGGGATTGCCTCGCCCCTGAACCCAAGGGTGGATATGCGGTTTATCTCATCCGAAGTGGAAATCTTGCTTGTCGCATGTGGCTCGAAACAGAGCAAAGCGTCATCCTGATCCATCCCGACGCCATCATCAACGATTGCTACTAGTTTGCGCCCAGCGCCCTCCACTCTTATGGAAATGGAGGAGGCGCCGGCGTCGAGAGAGTTTTCCACCAACTCCTTGACCACTGACGCCGGACGCTCCACGACCTCGCCGGCGGCGATGCGATTGCTTATATCATCGGGAAGTACGCGTATTTTACTCATAACGTCTAAAGGTAGCCCATGGAAGTGAAAAAATCCACTTCCAATTACGCAATTGAATCGCTAAATTCGATAATCCACGATTTCATATCAACGGGAGATTCATTTGGAAGGAATCATTTTCCTCTAATTCCAGAATAGCGACAAGTAAACGCGATGATTCGTTCGAAGATAACGGTAAACTGCAGCTTCGATTCTCAAAAATGAGAGACCGTTGAAAAAAACGAGAAATTATCGAATGCGAGAGACCTCGCGGCGAAAACAATATTCCACTTGAATCCATGAGCTATTTGAGTCCAGCGGGTGGAATGAAGATAAAAAAGACCGGCGTTGCTTCTCGCAAAAAGGAAGAAAGAACTTCAAGCAATTGCGCTAAAAGAGCCTGAAAACCCATACCGCCCATCCGGCAATCGCGAAAGTCGCGATCACGATACCCGCCACAGCGGTCCCGTCCCCGTAATACCTGAATCTGCGATCAGCGATCATAATCCTGGCGGCAACACCGAAAATGAGCGCGGGAAGAGCCAAAACCCCGAAAAGCGGAATGCTCAAAACCGCCATGATCAAGGAGACTGTGGCCAAGGGACACTGTTTTTTCTTCAGCAACGCGCGGCCACCCCGATGGGCAATGTACGAGTCCCTCTTGACCCCGCGGCTCGATGAATCGATGAAAACCGGGGCGGCGGTGGCATATCCCGCATTCGCCCCAGCCGTCGCGACCGGATATTCGAAAAGACATCCGCAGTCGCACACATACTCGCCATCTTGATAAACGCTATACTGCCTTCCGCATTCCTGACATGTGTAGATATAAGCCATAACTTCCTCCTTTTGCTGATAATCACCGGACACTCTGTCCGCAACACGAATCGTCAATGGTGGTGGGAGCAATTAGCGTGCCAAACGTGGCCAAAAGAGGAGGGGTGT
>JAADHT010000125.1 GCA_013151705.1 Kiritimatiellota bacterium
GTTCCGCGGGACGTTTCAGTGGTGGGGGTGGACGATTCTCCGACGGCCTCCCTCCCGGCGTATGATTTGACGACCATAGCTCCGCGCAAGCGGGAGATTGGGAGATTGGCTCTGGAGCTGATTTTCAACGAACTTGCCGGCGAGACCGTGGAATCCCGACTGCTCCCTCCCTATTTGATCGCAAGGGGCTCAACGGCGCCGCCGCGGTAAAGGGAGATGTCTGATGTTCGGCCAACTCGGAAAAGCTTGTGGGATTGGAATGGGGTGACTATCCCTCCGCCTTTGAGACTTTTGTGTTTTTTAGAGACCAATAAAAAAAGAGGATAGCCTTGAAGAAACTCAAGAAATATATTAAAACGTTTTAAAAAGGAGAGTGCGCAATGTCCAAGGAGATCAGAGCTGGAATCGTGGGATGCGGGGGAATCGCGAACAGCCACGTGAAGGGGTATCTTGAAAACGAAGCCGTGATAGCCGGCGTTTTTGATGTGAATTCGGAATCGTCGTCGGCGCTCGCGGGTGAAACTGGAGCGGAGGTGTTCGAATCCTTTGAAAGCATGTTGAAATCCGGAAAAATTGACGTGATAAGCGTCTGTACGCCGCCTGTCGCGCATGAGGGGGTAGCCGTTGCGGCGTTGACAAGCGGAATATCCGTTCTTCTGGAGAAGCCCATGGCGAATGATATCGAGTCCGGGCGCGCGATAGTCGCGGCCGCCGCGGAATCGGATGCTGTTCTGATGCCCGCGTTCAGGCATCGTTTTCTTCCGGCTCTGCAACGGATGAAAACATTGGTCGATGAGGGATTCATAGGGGCGCCGGTGCTGTTTCAAAACGTTTTCTGCGGACCGGCGTTTGGAATGAAAGACAAATGGTTCACCAAGAAGGCGATAGCCGGCGGCGGATGCGTGCTCGACACCAGCAGTCATTCAGTGGATCTCTTCAGGTTTCTGTTCGGGGAGGTGGTCGAGCAGAAATCGGTTACCCATGCGCACTTCGAGGGCACTGACGTGGAGGATGCCGGGATAATCACGGTGAAAGCCGAAAACGGAGCGGTGGGAACGATGAGTTCCACTTTCGTGGCGGGCGACGGCATCGCGTTCGTCGATGCGATGGGACAGGACGGACGAGTGGTGTACGATTATCTGAACCCCACGGAATTGAGGTTGAGAAAACGCGGAGAGGAATGGAAGACGGAGAGCGTTGAAACCGGAAACGGCGGATTCGCCGCCGAGATAAAGTTGTTTCTCGACGCGGTTGCGAAAGGAACCGAGCCCGCGGTTACCGCGAATGACGCTGTGAGATGCTTGGAGGTGATCATAAACGCTTATTAAATCAGAGGGCGGACGGTAAGTCGCTCCTTTCAGGGCGACATTCCGGGATGACGAGGTGGAACACTCGTCCTACTTTGGAGCAAAACGTTCTAATACAAACGAGCCGGATTGCTCTAGTCACAACATA
This sequence comes from Kiritimatiellota bacterium, assembly GCA_013151705.1. Taxonomy (GTDB): domain Bacteria; phylum Verrucomicrobiota; class Lentisphaeria; order Victivallales; family JAADHT01; genus JAADHT01. Next base: position 1,456 of record JAADHT010000125.1, read on the forward strand.
GGAGTTTATTATGAGGAAAATAGGATTCATCGATTTGTTCATCGACGAGGAGTGGCACGCCAACAACTATCCGAAATGGATACGCGAATCGCCCCGAAAGAACGATTTCGAGTTGACCTACGCATGGGAGGAACGGACGAACGAGGGCGGCACACCGTTGGCGGAATGGTGCGCCGAATTCGGAGCTGAGCCGACCGAAAGCATAGAGGAGCTTGTCGATAAATCGGACGCGGTAATAGTCTTGGCTCCCAGCAATCCGGAGGTTCATCAAAGACTGGCGGAAATTCCGCTCGCCAGCGGTAAGCCCGTTTACATCGATAAACCTTTCGCGCCGTCCGCGAAAATCGCGGAGGAGATGTTCGAAAGGGCTGAAAAACACGGAACTCCGATGTTTTCATCTTCGGCTTTGCGTTTTTCACCGTCGTTGCGCGAGGCGATGAAGGAGGCGTCAGCGGAAGGTTCCGCGAGTTTCGCGGAGACCGCGGGAGGAGGGACTTCGTTCGAAGAGTACGCCATTCATCAGATCGAAATGCTGGTGATGTGCGTCGGCATCGGAGCCGAGAAAGTGATGCAGTGTGGAAGCAATGATGTGAACCATATGGTGATTGGATATTCCGACGGCCGTTCGGCGGCGATGACGCTTATGCCCGGACACGGGTTTCAAGCGGCTTTCGCAAGCGGTGATTCGGGGGTGTCCCTGGACTCGATGGGGGATTTCTTCCCCGGGTTGATAGACGCGGTGTTGACGTTCTTCGCGGACGGCGAAAGGCCCATCCCGAAGGAGGAAACCATAGAGATCGCCCGTATTCTGGAGATCGGAATTAAGGCGTTGAACCGCCGCGGAGAATGGTTGACGATCACAACTACGAAGTGGTGAAAAGGGTGGACGCCGTCAGCCACGGCTGATCCGCCGAGGCGGAAAATCTAAAATCCGACTTGTCCGCCGAAGCACCGTCAGGGCGTAGTAGGAAACCTACTCGAGCGAGGCGACGGGACCGCAAAGCAGGATAAACCCGAAACTCGAATAGCCTCTATTTGGGGAGCTCCAACAGGTCGGGCCGCATGTCGTTGACCATATCCATCGTTATCCGGTGGTACAAGTCCATAGTGACCCTCGACCAGAAAATATTCTCTATCATTGGCAGAATGGGATTGGGTATCCAGAAAATCATTCCGCCGAACTCGTTGGACATGCTCCATCCGGTCGCGGTGTACAATGGCAAGCCGTTCCGCGTGTCGTACACGGTCACCTGAAGCTCTATGTAGTTGTAGGCGTAGAGGAGAAGGAACGATTGCTCTTGATTGATGACTTTCCCGATGACAACAGCATCGGTTTTTTGTTCCCTGGCCACTTTCATAGCGTCGTCGAAATTGTACGGGACCGACGCGAGCTTGTCCGTCTCGTCCATTCTGGCGCAGATGCCGACAAAGGAAAAGGACTCGAAAACCGCTCTGCGGGCTCTTATCCCGGCGTTTTTGTCCCAAGAAATGTTCATAAACGGATAAACGGTAAACGATTTTGGATACTCTTTCGTGATCCCGTCGTTTTTAGAGGACGTCGGGAGATAGGTGTGCTCGTAGGGGTAGGAGATTCTTCTGGCCGTTCCACATCCGGTCAGCAACACCGCGGTCAACGCCACGAAAAAAGTTTTTTGAAAACACATCCGGTATTTCATAATCCTCACACTATACACTTGGCATCGTTATTGTCAAACTTCGAAATTGAATATTACCAAGACAAGACAGTCTCGTTGACGAGTTTGATTTATGACGAAATTTCACAGAGAGTTCTTTGAAATTAATGTGGACGGAGCGGAGAAAAGCCTTCTCCCACCCAGAGAAGCGATGGTGAGAAAGGCTTTTCACCTTGAAAATCAGTCGAAAAAGGTTCTTAATGACGCTGCGCAGAAGGCCATCAGCGCGGCTTGGATTACGGTCAGATCCCATAGTCCTCCGTGTTCGCCAGCGGAGCGGGGGAGGACTTTTGCGATCTGATTCTGCAGCGTCACGCGCGCCGCGTAGCAGCAGAACATCGCGAACGCGAAGAAGTTCATTCCGCAAATCGCCACGCCCAGCATCACCGCCGCTATGAAAGCCAGCTCCTTTTTCCGGTAGGCGTTCGCTAGTCTCGCGCCGTCAAGCAGCCAGAAAGGCGTCAGATTCATGAAATTTATCAGGATGTTCAATTTCGCCATATCCGAAACGAACTTCGGTAGCTCCAGCCAGATTCCCAGAACCGCGACGAACAAGCCTGCGACGATTCCGCTCGCCGGACCGCCAAGGGAGATGACCGCGTTTTTCCGGGGACTCTCCAACACCCCTTTACCATGTAGGACGAAGGCCCCCACGAAAGGCACGAAAAACGGCCAAGCGAACCGAACTCCGTAGTATTGCACGGCCAGCAGATGCCCCATTTCGTGCAGATATATCATCACCCCTAGAACCAACGCCTCGCGCCATCCCAAAAGCAGGGAGAACGAAGCGATCCAGACGGCGAGCGAAATCAACGTGCGTTTGCGCGAAAGCCCCGTCAGCAGCGCGAGAGTGGCGTTCCAAAGTATGACGACGGCAAGGCAAGCGCGAGTTTCGCGGTAACTCCGTGGAACGCTTTTTTCAGGATGGAATCATTTTCGGCGAAAACAGCGAAAGTTCTCTCGAGTTTCCGCTCGACCTCGGTGAACGACGCCTGGCTGAATCGCGCGTCATCCGATGACTCAAGTTTCGACTCGTCGGGCAGGACGGGTTGGTTGTTGAAAAGGTGGACCGCCTTCTTCAGACGCGTCTTGAACTGGAAGTGTTGTTTGGAGTTTTCCGGCACAAGGTTCAGGCATTCCTCGAGGAGCTTCACGCACCGGGCCCAGTTTTTTGCGATTTCCGCGGTTTTATACGTTTGAAAAAGGGCTTTCAACTCGTCTCGGTGGAGCAATGCGCCGCATTCCGCGCACGCCAGAGTCGAATCGTCAGTCGATCGCCCGCATTCCGGACATTCAATCATGACTTCTCCACGTCGAAATCGGCCTTGTCCAAGTCAATCTCCTCCTCATCCAGTTTGAACGGCCCCTGGAAATAAACCTCCTCGCGTTTGTTGATGCGCCACGCCTCCCAAAGAGCTATCGCCGCGAAAATTGCGGAGAAAGGCGATGTGAAAAGGAACAGGATGTAGATAATGATCGGCGCGACGAAAAGCAGGAGGATTCCAAGGAGGAGCAGGAGAATTCCCAAGAGGAGTTTCAGAAACGCGTTGCCGCTTTCCGCGGGCGGATTCGCTCGCGGCATTGATTTTCCGTCTTTTAGCGTTTTCCCTGTTTGGCCGTCGTTTTCCCCCGAATTTTCCTTGATTCGTCCGGTCACCTTGTCGATTTTCCACACTTCTCCGGTATCAGGCGTCGCAGAACCGTTTTCCGTTTTCCGCGACTCCGGCACTTGTTTTTCCGACGCTTTTTTGTCAAGCTCGCCGAGTTTGGACGATTCGCTGTTTTTCCTGCCTTTTTCCCAGCCTTTTTTGAATTGTTCGAGATATTTGTCGGGATTTTTGCGGTACTCGTTG
>JAADHT010000085.1 GCA_013151705.1 Kiritimatiellota bacterium
CGGTTATTTGATCGTCAACGGCGAGAAAATGTCCAAATCGCTCGGAAACTTCTTCACCCCGCGCGATCTGTTCGAGAAAGGCTGGAACCCGAGGGAGATAAGATACGTACTCCTCTCCACCCACTACCGCAAACGCCTCAACTTCTCCGAGGAGGCTCTGTCGGCCGCGAGAGACACCCTGCGCTCCTTCTCCGATCTCTTCAGAAGACTCGGCGAAGTAGTGGACGAGAACTCCGAATCGAACGAAAAATCCGCAGGCGAAGCCATCGAAAAAGCGAAAGAGGAGTTCGAATCGGCGATTTCCGACGATTTGAACGCCGCGGGAGCATTAGCCGCCGCCCACAAACTATCCAAAACGTTGAATAAAGCTATGGACGCTAAATCGCTCTCCGCGAGTTTCGCGGAATTCGCCCTCGACTTGTTCCGGCGCTTTGATACGGTTTTCGCTTTTTTCGACGTCGACGGCGCTTTGGCAGCCGAAATACCGGAGGAGATAGCCGCGCTGGTCGTGGAACGCGTCCAAGCGCGGAAATCGCGGGATTTCGCGCGCTCCGACGAACTGCGCGACGCGTTACGCGAAAAAGGCTGGATCGTGGAGGACACACCGAAAGGCCCGGTCGTCAAACCGATATGAGGTCGGAGGTCGGGAGGGGAAATTTTGAATGTTGAGTTTTGAATTTTGAATGGGGAAAAGAAGAGGGGGAGAAATTCGAATATCGAATATCGAATGACGAAGTTTGAAGGAGGGAAATGGGGGAGATTGGGAACGAACCACAAAGACACTAAGGCGCGAAGAATAATTTGATTGAAAACCTCTGTGCCTTTGCGCCTTTGTGGTTTGTCAATTCTTGGCGTCTTGGCGGTGAACAGATCCCGAGAAGGGAAATTGCAAATATCGCTATCCATAGGCGAGTAATAACAAGGAATCAAAAATGAATCTGAATGAAATCATCGCGAAGATAAAACCCGCCGACGCGGATGTCGCGAGACTCGCGCGTGAACGTCTTGACAGTCTGACTAAACCCCAAGGCAGCCTCGGAGCTCTCGAGGATTGCGCCGCGAAGTTCGCGGCCGCCCGCGGAGATGTTTTCGCGAGAATCGTGAAACCCGTGGTGTTGACGTTCGCCGGCGACCACGGAGTCGCGGAGGAGGGGGTCAGCGCGTTTCCACAGGAAGTCACTCCGCAGATGGTCGCGAACTTCGCGAATGGCGGAGCCGCTATAAACGCGCTCGCGAAACTCGCGGGAGCGGAACTCAAAGTGATCGACATGGGAGTGGCCGCGGATCTCGCGCCGTTTCCAGGACGCAAAACGGATCGCGTGATAGACAGAAAAATAGCGTTCGGAACCGCGAATATCGCGAAAGGCCCCGCTATGTCGCGGGAACAAGTGACGGAGGCTTTGAGCGCTGGCGCGGAAATCGCGCTTGAAGCGGTCGGAAACGGCTCCACAATCATCTGCACGGGTGATATGGGGATCGCCAACACCACCCCGTCGGCTGCGCTCTATTCCGCGTTTCTCGGAATCGAGCCGAAAGAGGCCATCGGACGCGGCACGGGAGTCGACGACGAAGGGCTTGTCCGCAAGGAAAAGGCGGTCGCCGCCGCGTTGAATGCCAACCGATCCACCATCGACAGCGGCGATCCGCTCGCGATTCTCGCGGCTCTCGGCGGGTTCGAGATCGCCGGCATCTGCGGCGCGATACTGGGTGCGGCGTCTGAAAGGGTTGCGGTTGTGATAGACGGCTTTATTTCCGGCGCCGCCGCGGTAGCCGCATTTAAAATCAAACCGGAAACAATGGATTACTGTTTCTTCAGCCATCTCTCCGCCGAGGCCGGACATAAAGCGGCGATGAAAGCCCTTGGAGCGAAACCGCTTCTCGATCTCGGATTGCGATTGGGCGAGGGAACCGGAGCTGTGCTGGCTTTGAACCTGATTGAGGCGGCCCTCGCCGTAATGAACGAAATGGCGACATTCGCGGAAGCCGAAGTCGCATCCGGATAGCGCCTCGGGAAATATGGAGTTGGGATATGATAAAATGCGCGAGGCGCCTTGATTTCGTTCGCTTCCAGTCCATATTATGGCTTTTCTCGTTTACGTTCTTACCATAAAGGGTAAGAAAACTTTTCTTTCTTGAATTGAATATTGAATCTATCCGTCTCGGGTGGACTTGTCGGCTTGGGAGGAAATTGAGAATCATCACCAATCCGTTGCTTCGCTTGGGAACAATACTTGTCCGCCTCTCGCGGATTTATCCGCCGCGGCGGATTGAACCTTTGATCGCGGTTTGCCGCTTTTGGATTTGACGCTAATGAATTGCAGAGACGAAACAACCCCAATCACGCCAGTTTCGAAAATAGAAGGGCTTTTCGAAGAAGACGCGTACCGAACACCCAAATCATCAGCGTCGGCCATTCGGAGGTTTCTCACCTGGAACCCTCCGCATTTCTATTTCGATTTCTTCAAAGTGGTGAAAAACGGCGCCCGGCTCGCCACTCACAACGAATACACCAGGCAGAATTGGTTCGATTTGAGTTGCGACGTCGTTCGATTCATCGAGAGCCACGGAGGTCGACTCGATATCGCCGGAATGAGCAATTTTCAAAAAGTGGACGGCCCGGTGCTTTTCGTCGGCAATCATATGAGCATACTCGAGACGATCGTGATCCCTTGCTTGGTGCTGAAATATAAAGAGCTGTGCATCACGATGAAGAAACAACTTTTCGACATACCTTTGTTCGGGACATTGCTCACCGGGTTCCGGACGGTCGCCGTCTCTCGCGAAAATCCCATCGACGACTACAAAACGATCATCCGCGAAGGCGGCAAATCCGTGGAGGACGGATATTCCATACTTCTTTTCCCGCAAACCACCCGTACCACCGATTTCGATCCCGAGGAGTTCAATTCGGTCGGAGTGAAACTCGCGAGAAGAGTGGGTGTTCCCATCATTCCCGTGGCTTTAAAAACGGATTTCTGGGGGAATGGGCGCTTCATGAAGGATCTGGGCCCGGTGGATCGCGGTAAAACTATCCACTTTCGTTTCGGCGAGCCGATAACTGTAACGGGCAACGGCAAGGAGGAGAATCAGCGCATCATCGATTTCATTCAAACGAATCTCGCGGAATGGCGTTCGATGGATGGTTAAAAGCCAAACGATCAGTTCGATCAGCCGTCAAGGCGATTCGCAAAACTCCCTTTATTTGGTGAATTCGGCGAAACGTTTTTCCATTCTTTCCGCACTTTCCGCGACGCAAATGGAAATCGAAGCCAAATTCTCGTCTTGAAATGGATTTTTCCTAGCCAAAGCCATACAAAGTTCCATTCCGACCTCGATATTCTCTTTGACCCCTTGAAGCAGTTTCACACCGCGTTCGTCGGGCTCCGTTTCGGATGCCAATTTTTCGAAGTAGTCGACGTAAAGCTCTATCTCCTTCACGAACATATGCGGACGTTCCGAAGGAACTATGGACGGGGATCGCCCGTAGATGTGGTCCACCATCTCCTTCAACGTGTAGAATTTCTTGAACCATGCGGCGTTCGGCCCCGGGCATATTGATTGAGGAGCCGTCTTCTCATCGACTATTCCCAACGATATCAGAACCCCGTTGCCCAAATGGTCGCAGATGCAGGTCTTCTCCATAACCCGTTCCGAAAGCTTCCGCTTTTCAGAGTCGTCGATATCCGAATTGTCGATTTGTTCGAGCTTCTTCTTCTGATAGGTACTGGACGCGACGCATATCGGCCGCTCCGAGAATTCCGTGTTGGACACTAGAAAACCTTTCGGACAAGGCGAACCGGGCCGATGCTCGTCCTTTCGCTTTTTAGTCCATTTCTCCGATCCGGTGTTGCGCAGATTGTTGAACGGCACGCCGAGCGGGGAAGCGTTGCTGAGATAGAAATCCTTGGCGTTGGAGAGTCGCAGCAATTCCATCGTCGTGGCGTCCACGCAAGTCGCTTCGGGAACGAAGAGGAAGGGAGTGCACCAACCTGTGTGATCCACTCCGTACTCGTCCATAAGCCGGCGCATTTCTCCATTCGTTCCTATTCCGCCTTGCACCGAGAACAGGGATTCGCCAAAATCCTCGGCTTCGGGAGTGGGCCAATTCTGTTTTTCGTAGTAGCTTTTTATCAGAGGTTTGAAGGTGTCCGCCAATTCTTCGCGTTTCTCTTTGAACTCCTGAAGCACCGTCGGCATCATAGTGCCTTTCGTCGGGAACGCGTGTCCACCGCAATTTAGGCCGGACTCTATTCTGAACTCATGAATCTCCAAGCCTTTTTTCGCCAGAAACTTGCCTTGAATCAACGCCGAGCGGAAATCGCTGACTTTGAGGATTATCTTCTTCCTCAATTTTCCTTGAGCGTCGCGGTAGAAGTCCCTGAACGATGCGAGATAGGTGAAAAGAGTCTGATTCATTCCGGCTGAAAAGACCATGCTCGATTCCAAAGAGCTTTCAGCGAAACCTCTGAGCGCCGCTTTGGCGTCCGAGAAGAGATCCGGCAGTCTGGTTCCATCGACACCGTAATTAGCGCGGTCGAGTTTGACCATTATGTTGACGTCAATCGCTCCGGCGCGCATGCGCTCCACCAAACTGTCAGCCAAAGTGTCGCGGTCGGCGCCGGGATTCAACATCAATAGTCGTTTGTAGTCTTGTTTGAGCGGACATTCGTCCGGTAAGAGCTCGAAATATTGTTCTTTATCGTTTTTGGCGAAAAAAGGAAGCTGTTTGATCTTTTCAAATTTGATTTCAACGATACTTTTGACCGTTTCCAAATAAGCTTTGATGCGTTTGGCTCGTCCGTCCTCCTCTCTTCTGGGAATCTCCGTGTACGGCAACCTGTATTGTTCGGCGTAGTATCCACGAAGTTTATCCAAAAGAATATCGTCTACGAACGACATCACCGAAGTGATGCCGAGAGGCGCGACTCTGATAGCGGTGTCCGCTGAATGTCCGGTGCCCATCACCGGAATGTGAAAATCATGGTAATTGTCTGTCATATCTCAACTTCTATATGAAATTTGCTCTGTCCTCGAAAACCTCTCAAACGATATACGGAACGGCCCGAAAAGCGTAAAATAGCGCGCTTTTAGACTTTTGCAAACGTTTCAACGACGAAACTGTCGGAGAATCGCGAAATTCTCTCGGTTTTTAGGATTTTCCTCGCGCGTCTTTTTGAAAAGCCGCTTGCGATGATATCGATTTGTGATATAATCGCGTTATGGAAAGTATTCATGGCTCCGCGATGGCGTTCGATTTCGATGGAACGCTGATACAAAACGGCCCTTTGAATTCAGACAAAGGGGTTCACATTCTCTACTCCTCCCTGGGTGGCTTGTCGCGAGGAGGAGTTTGAGAGGTTCACGCGTCCCGATTCCCTGGATCAGGATGTTCACAACATGTCGACCGCGTACATCCGCTATCCGGGATCTCCGCGTTTCGGACAACTTTCAGCCATCGTGAACGCGCTTGTCAACGAAAAATATGATTCCGTCGTCTCTCTGGACGCGCTCGGATTGCCTGACGAGTCAACCAAACACTACGATTCCGTCAAAGCGAAATACAACACTCTCTATTCCGCGCTGAACGTTTCCGGCGTCCACCTCCCGGAAGTCAGCGGAAACAAGATAGTTATGAAGGCCATCAAGCCATACTATTTCCGCGGAGCGCTCATCAAACGCGCTTGAGGACGTCCGAGGATGGCGCGGCAATAAAGCAAGACTGAACATCCCCGTAACGTATGCTGTAGCGCGGAAGTCGGTCGCTCCTTCCAGGGCGACATTCGGGGATGACGAGGTTGAAGGCTAGTCATGCTTGCTCCGGATGGCGGCTAACATCACCCATTATATTGGAAGCGGATTGAGTCCCGCTATTAAGTTTTCTCGTTCTAATCTTGAAAAACGAATAAAGTATAGCTCAAGTAATTTGGTGTTGATAAACAGATAATAATGGCTGGAACGTTGGCGGATACGGGCCTACTTAGACCCTATTCGAAAAGGTATCACACTCGAAATAAGTGTCCACATGGCTGCGAGACCTTTTCGAACAGGGTCTACTTAGCGGCTTCGTCGAATTTGTTTTCGGGGATGAACTCCGCGAAGATCGCGCGGAGCTCGGCGATGTTCCCGCGGAAACCGCGGAGCTTCTCCAAAACCACGGGTGGCGGCGTGGTGCCGCGCTTTTTAGCGACATACACGCGCTCGGCGGACGTTTTGTCAACCATCTCCTCGTCGGTGAGTATCTCCTCGTACTCCTTCTCGCCGGGCCGGAGTCCGATTATTTTTATCTCGATGTCCTCGTCGGGCTTGAGACCGGAGAGCTCTATGAGCTTACGCGCCATGTCGTAGATTTTTATCTGCTCGCCCATCTCCAACACCATTATGTCGCGGTCGGAGCCGATGGCGGCAGCCTGCAGGAGAAGATCCACGGCCTCGGGAATCGACATGAAGTACCGCACGACGTTCTCGGACGTCACGGTCAGCGGCCCCCCATCCTTCAACTGCTCGCGGAACCGCGGGATCACGCTGCCGCTGCTTCCCAGCACGTTGCCGAACCGCACGACCACGAATTCCGTCTTGTTCGAAGGACGCTCAAGAACAATGCGCTCGGCCACCCTTTTCGAGGCGCCCATCACACTTGTCGGATTCACCGCCTTGTCCGTCGATATTATCACGACTCTTTCGATTCCGCGTCTTTCAGCGACATCCGCGAGATTCGCGGTTCCCAGAATGTTCGTTCTGACGGCCATTTTCGGATTAAGCTCCATCAGAGGAACGTGTTTGTAGGCCGCCGCGTGGAAAATCGTGTCAACACCGTTGTTTTTCATCGCCTCGTCGAGACCAGCCGCGTCGCGGATGTCGCCGATGACGGAAACGACGCTGACATCCGGATGGTTTCTTGCGAGTTTGCCGGATATGGTATAGAGATTGAACTCCGACAACTCGAAAAGAACCAGTTTGGTGGGCGAGTACGACGCGATTTGATGGCAGAGCTCGCTACCGATGCTGCCGCCGGCTCCGGTAACCATTATGGTTTTGTTCTCCGCGAATCTCGCGACGTCGGTGCGATCGAGCTTGACCGGTTTTCTACCTAGGAGGTCCTCTATCTCCACCTCTTTGATATTCGAGACGCTTATCTTCCCGTCGGCGATGTCGGCGTACGAGGGAACCATACGAAGATCGCATTTCTTCTCCCGTTGCTCCAAATCCTCCAGAATCGTCTTCAGCGTGGACGGTGTGGAGAATGGAGGCAGTATCAGGATTTCCGACGCGTTGTGCTTTTTAGCGACTTTCGCGGCGCTGGATGTTCTGCCCAGTACCGTGACGCCTCTCAACGAATGTCCTATCTTTATGTCGTCTGATAGTATTCCGATTATGTCCCGGTTCGACGGAGCGGAGTTCAGCGCCTGTATCAGAGAGTTCGTCGATTCCGTGTCGCCGAGTATGATTGAGCGGATCTCATGTTTGCCGGCGACTCTGGCGGCTGATTCGCGGATCACCCTGGTGAGCATTCTTTTTCCCGACATCACCAGGAAGCAGATGAGAAAGTCTATGACCAACACGTTCAGGGAGAAGCCGGGCGCGAATCTCGCGCGGAGGAGATAGAGGGAAATTATCAACACCGCGCTCGCGATCAGATTGGATATGAATATCTTCAGGATGTCGGTTATGCTGACGTAGCGCCACATGCCCTCGTAGAGTCTGAAAAAGTAGAACGAGGTCATTTTGACGACGATCACCAGCAGGAGAACGGTGGGAATAAAGGAGGTTTCCTCGGCCGAAAAGGAGAAGTCGAATCTGAAATAGAACGCCAGCAGAAATGAGAACACCACGGTGACGAAACTGGACGCGAAGACCAGAAACGTTCTGATGGGCACAAGCATGTCAACCATTTTTTCAAGATAATGGTTCAATTCGACTATCAGACTGGTTGTCTCCTCGTTGTTCGGCATTGTCGGCGCGTCCCGTTGGTTGAGGCCGGTGTCAAGAATCATCCGCTCGCGGCCAATCCCGCGGAAGCGTTAATGTATAACACAACAGCGCCCATTCAATACACCCCTCTGGAAAATCGCGGTGAAATCTGGAAGTTGTGAATGAACTCCACCCGAAACGGACGCGAAAACCGCGCGTCGACAATTTCTCACTGTTTCTTTTCAACTGAGTTACAAGATTTGAAATTCGGCGATCGTCCTGTATGGTTTCGCTAGCTTGGCTGAATTGGGAAGCCACTTGAATTCGTAGTCCGCGGCGCCACGGCTCCGACCCAACGAACAGGAATGTACATCGATGAGAAAATACGACGCTTTGGTGGTCGGCGCCGGTGCCGGCGGTTTGACGATGGCGCTGATTCTGGCCAAAGCCGGACGCGGGGTGCTGGTTCTTGAGAAATCCCGGAAACCGGGAGGCGCTCTCGGAAGTTTCCGATTTTCCGGCCACAGGCTGGATGCCGGATTCCATTTCACCGGCGCTTTGCAGGACGGTGGATTGTTCGACCAGTTACTGAAATCCCTCGGAGTCGGGGATCGGATCACTCCGAATTTCCTGGATCCGGACGCGGCCAACATATTCCGCTTTAAGCGCTCCGATATCGAAATAGCCTTTCCGTACGGTCCGGAAAGACTCAGAGAGTCGCTTATTAATCAATTCCCGAGAGACGCGGGTGCCGTAAAGCGTTATTTCGACGATGTGGAACGCGTAAGGGATAACACTCCGGCTCTTGACCTGACGACTCTCTTCGAACCGCCTTCTCCAATTCCCGAAGACTCCATCACGCTGGCGGCCTATCTTAGACACATCACGCGGAATAAAATTCTCCGCGAGACATTGAGCGCGTTGATTATGTGTCATGGTAGCGCTCCCTCCGAAATATCAATGGCCGACAACTCCAGATTGTGCGTCGGATTCTACGAAAGCGTGGCGACGCTCGAGGGTGGAGGTTCCTCGCTTTCGGACGCGCTTCTCCGTGAATTGGAGGGATACGGTGTTGAAATCAGGTGTGAAACTGAAATCGCGGAACTCGCGAAGGTGGCGGATAAAAAAGTAGGCGAGTTCGTTTTGAGCGATGGCGACATCGTGGAAGCCAACTCCTGCGTGTTCACCATCAACTCTAAATCTATCGCTGAACTTCTGCCGAGAGACGCTTTCCCGCCGGCTTTCTTCCAACGCGTCGATTCTTTCGAATGCGCTCCCGGTTTCTTCACCGTCTTCGCGAAACTGGACGACGGTACGGCCCCCGTCAACGCCGCGTCGATAACCTCCGAATATCCCGTTGACGACATAAACGCTTTGGCGCTGCCGGGGTGGAACGGACCGGGAGCTTTGGCTGTCACCCACTCCCGTTCCGCCGGAGCGGACATAATCACCGCCTTCGAGCCGATATATTGGGCCTCCGTGTCGAAATGGAGCGCGTCGACGACTGGCGCCCGCCCTCCCGACTACCATCGATGGAAAAAACGGAAGGAGCACGAGATAGTCGAAAGAATCTCGAGAATTTTTCCATCCTACGAGGGACGCCTTTCAGTTTTGGCTTCGGCGACTCCGCTGACATACAGGGATTGGCTCAACCACTACAACGGCGCGGCGTACGGAGTGAAAAACAAACTCGGACAGTACAATCTCGCCGGACAACTGAGGTTGCGCAATCTTTTCGTGGCCGGGCAAAGCGCTTTTCTGCCCGGAGTGCTCGGCACGATGATGGCCTCGGTGATCGTCGCGCGGACGGTGCTGGGGGAGGAAACTGTCAGGAATGTGTTGGATTTGTAGACGCCGCCTTGTACCGCATGCAAAGTCCAAACGCGGAAAAACGAATTCGCGCTGTGGACAACTCGGATTTCCCATGCTAGTGTTTCACTGTTGATTGGGCTATGCGGCGTATGTGCGAACGCGGGCTTCAAGTGATGGTTGGGATAGTGGTTGGTGTCGCGGAGAGGATCATAGCTGTTGAAAACGCGGGACCGGTGGAAAGTTCGGCTAAAGCGATTGACAAATTAGTTGAATTAAAAGTCGTTTCCTCATCCGCCGCAACCCAAAGGGCGGCAACCCCTTATGGCGGCATGCGACTTTTTCAAAGCGGCTGGAGCGGCGAGATGGAGCGCATTCTGAATTTGCGTTGCGTTTTGATCGCGCTCTTTATGGCGAAAGGGAACAAAATCCCGCGCCGCTTGTCGAACCGGTTGTGAAACGAAAGATGCGACGCCAAGTGTCGCCGCGTGTTTTGAGGAGTCAGTTTTCCGTTCATAATGAAACGCCGCGCGGTTGTCTAGAGGTTTAGGGGAGCGCGCTTGGAATCATTCAGCCTAGAAATTTAAAGTGGAAAAACGAGGAATCACTATGTTTGAATTTGATAGTTCAAAAAGGAAGCCGTCGATTGGTAATCGCGCGAACAAGTTGCCTGTCTCCATGTTTTCAGCGTTCGTATTCATGGTTTCGCTTCTCCACATGCCGTTTTCCGGCGCCGCCAACGAGCTCTCTCCGGACGAGATGGGAACCATTGCCAGAATATCCTCCAATATTATCGCTAATAAACAGTTCAGAAAACATCCTTTGGACGATGAGATATCGGAGCAGTTGTTCACCGAGTATTTCGACGCGCTCGATCCGGGCAAATATTATCTGACCAAGGAGGATGTCGCGGAATTCGCGGACAACAATCGCTCTTTGGACGATCAGCTCAAGCTTGGAGACATCCGTTTCGCTTTCGCTGTTTACGACCGATTGGTGAAACGGATGAAACAGTATAGAGATTTCGTTAGGAAGGCTATAGATGGAAAAACACTGGATTTCACGAAAAACGAGACTTTCAGATTCGACAGGAAAAAGGCTGAACGCCCGACCGACGCGCAATTGCCGGAATTGTGGCGTAAAAAACTGAAAAACGACTTGCTCTCCCTGAAAATTCTTGATAGATCGATGAAAATGGAAAAACCTAAAACGAAAAAGGAGCGCGAGCAAAACAAAATAACGAGACTGTGGATGAAGAGACCCGAGGAGCGAATCAAAAAACGGATAGACACCTATCTGAATTTCCTTCAGAAAAAACGGGGAATCGACCGTTTGGAATTCTATCTGAACTCGTTGGCCCGTATCTACGATCCGCATTCAGCCTACATGGCACCTAAAAGCGCCGAGGACTTCGACATATCGATGAGGCTTTCGCTCGTTGGAATAGGAGCTGTTCTTACCACCGAGGACGGATATACGAAAATAGTCAGCATTATAAAAGGCGGCCCCGCCAACAAAGACGGAAGGCTAGCTTCGCAAGACAGAATTGTGGCGGTGGCGCAGGAGGGAAAGGAGCCCGCGGACATAATTGACATGCCGCTGGGCGATGTCGTCCAACTGATAAGGGGCAGAAAAGACACGAAAGTCACGTTGTACGTCATCAAGGGGAATAAGGGAATTCAAGGTGTTCCCACGCTGATAACCATCACTCGGGACAAAGTGAAACTTAAAGAGCAGGAAGCGAAAGGCACGATAAAAACAATCAACGCCGCCGGCAAGAAAAGAAAAATAGGAGTGATCGACCTTCCGTCGTTCTATATCGACTTCAAAGCGGCTTACGAGGGCAAGCCCGACTACAAAAGCGTCACAAGAGATGTGAAAAAAATTCTCGAACGCTTCAACAAGGAAAAAGTCGATGGAGTGATCATCGATTTGCGGAAAAATGGCGGCGGCAGTCTCTCCGAGGCCATTTCCCTTACGGGCCTGTTCTTTTCCGCTGGGCCAGTGGTTCAAATACAAAAGGCGTCGGGTGGCGTGCCGGAGATCGGCAGCGACTACGACCAGAAATCATACTACTCGGGGCCTCTGGTACTTCTCGTCAGCAGGCAGAGCGCGTCCGCCGCCGAGATATTCGCGGCCGCCATACAGGATTACGGAAGAGGAATAATCGTCGGAGATGAGCACACGCACGGAAAAGGCACCGTTCAGACAATGTTCGATTTGGACAACGTGATGAAATACTACGGCGTCAAAAGCAAAAGCGGAGAGCTGAAGATAACCGTCTCGAAATTCTACCGCATCAATGGAGGCTCCACCCAAATGAAGGGCGTTACGGCGGATATTCCGTTCCGCGACATAACCGATGTGATGGAGCTTGGGGAGAAACATCTCAAACACGCGCTTCCGTGGGACGCCATTTCGCCGGCGAACTACGCGAAGCAAAAAGATTTCTCGCAATGCATCAAGCACCTGCGCTTGAAATCGGAACAACGAAGGACCGGGAACCCGAAATTCAAACGCCTGGATCTAATGATCGAGCGGTTTAAAAAATCGCGCGGGCAAAAAACGATATCCTTGAACGAGGAAAAACGTTGGAGAAAATATCTGGACGAGAAAAAAATGTACGAGCAACAGAACAGACTACTCGGATTGGACGAAAAGAATTCCGGAAAAAAGACGAAAAACGACGAGTCGGATTTGTTTATGGGCGAAACAATGAACATCATGCTCGACCTGTTGAATGAGGGGAATGCGCGACGAACGACCGTTGACGTATCGCCAATACTGAACGACCCGGCTTTTCGCCGACAATAAGGGAGGAGTGAATGCTGAATTTACAGGAGAACAGAGGATGTTTGGGATCGCTGGAGCCTTCCGCGACTCTCGCGATAACATCAAAGGCCAAAGCGATGAAGGCCGCCGGGGAAAATGTATGCGGTCTGTGCGCGGGAGAGCCGGACTTCGACACGCCGGAGCACATCAAAGCCGCCGCGGTCAAAGCGCTTGAGGACGGAGAGACGAAATACACCCCCGCCACCGGAACGCCGGCTCTCAAAAAAGCGATAGCCGCGAAGTTCGCGGACGACAACGGAATAACCGTCGATCCAGCCAGCGTGGTTGTCGCGCCCGGAGCCAAATTCAGCGTTTTCAGCGCGGTGGCGGCCCTCTGCTCCGAGGGAGACGAGGTGGTTCTCGCCGCTCCGTACTGGGTGAGCTATCCGGAGATGGTCAGAGCCACGGGCGCCAAAGTCGTCGTCTTGGAATGCGCCGCGTCGAACAACTACGAGATAGATCCGGAAGAACTTGAAGCCGCCATCACGGAAAGAACAAAGCTTTTCATTCTGAACTCGCCCAGCAACCCGACGGGAGCCGTCTATCGCGGGCGAACCCTCGAAGCCATCGCGGATCTCGCGGTCCGTAAAAACATAATGGTGCTCTCCGACGAGATATACGAGAAGCTCATCTACGACGACGACGCTCCGCACGTGAGCATAGCCTCTCTTTCCGCGGAAATCGTGAAACGCGTCATCACGGTGAACGGGTTCAGCAAAGCGTATGCTATGACAGGTTGGAGACTCGGGTACCTGACTGCTCCGGAATGGTTGGTGAAACGCATATCCGCGCTCCAAAGCCACACCACCTCGAATCCGACGACATTCGCACAGGCCGGAGCATTGGCCGCCATCACGGGGCCAACGGAGCCGGTTGAGGAGATGAGATGCGCCTTTGCCAAGCGACGCGGCCTTATCTACTCTCTCATGTCCGCGATTCCGGGCGTGGAATGCATACGTCCATCGGGAGCGTTCTATATATTTTGCGATATATCCTCTTTCGGTCTTTCCTCACAGGAGTTCTGCGACAAACTTTTGGAGACCCGGAAGATGGCCGCCGTTCCGGGGGCGCCTTTCGGGGCTGAGGGAAACATCCGACTCTCATACGCCTGCGCCGAATCCGTCATTGAGGACGCGGCCGAGCGCTTGACCAAATTCACGGCGGGGCTTTGATGGGGCGCGGCGACAAACACCGATTGCCGGCGTTCGAGCATAACGGAATATTGCTCGTCGATAAACCATCGGAATGGACCAGCCACGACGTTGTGCATTTCGTGAGGCGGCGTTTCAACGTCAAAAAGGTGGGGCATGCCGGCACCCTCGATCCCGCCGCCACCGGTCTGCTGGTTCTGCTCCTGGGGAAAGCCACGAAAATGAGTCAGACTCTCAGCCAGTCCGATAAAACTTATTCAGGCGAGATGCTTTTCGGCGTTGAAACCGATTCGCAGGACATGGATGGAAAGGTCATTTCCGAAAAAGACGCCTCGTTTCTGACTGAGGAACTGGTGCTGGAGGTTTTTGATTCGTTTATCGGACCTCAACTCCAAACACCACCTATGGTATCGGCGGTGAAAGTCGGAGGCAAAAAACTCTATGAGCTGGCCCGCGAAGGGAAAGAAGTGGAACGGGAGCCCCGCGATATGGAGATTTACTCGCTTGTGGCCGATGAGTTCCATCTGCCGGTCGTGAATTTCACGGTGGAATGCACCAAAGGCACCTACGTGCGCACTATCTGTTCGGACATCGGAGCGAAACTCGGTTGCGGCGGAGTGTTGAAATCTCTTCGCAGGCTTCGCAGCGGAGAATACAATGTCGCGAACACGCACGATATTGAGGAAATGCGTGAAAAATGGACACAGGACGATCTTTTAAGGGCGCTCGTCTCGTTTTAACTAGACCCTATTCGAAAAGGTATCACAGCCATGCTGACGCGGACGAGCGCCGGATTTGGCCCGCGATTTGAAGATGAATACCCCCGGCGGTCTTCATACTCGATTCACTGGCTGAAGCGTGTTGAGTAAG
>JAADHT010000142.1 GCA_013151705.1 Kiritimatiellota bacterium
ATCGGCGTCGTCGGGCACGGGGATGACCATGTTGCAGATTCTGGCTATGATCGCGATAAGCGGCAGGAACAGCAGCACGTTGAATACGTTGAACAGCGAATGCGCCATCGCTATGTGTCTGGTGACGTTCTCGCCGTCGAAGGCGTTTCCCGGGGTGATGTTGTTGATCAGCTCCAAATAGGCTGGTTGTCCGTTCCAGTACCACGCGTAGAAGAATACCAGCATGTACGTCGTTCCGAGGATATTGAAAATGAAGTGGGCGAACGCCGCTTGTTTGGCTCGTCTGTTGGCGCCGAGCGCCGCGAGATTCGCTGTGACGGTGGTTCCGATGTTGTCTCCAAGTATGAGTGGAACGGCCGTGTAGAAGTTTATCAGTCCGCTTCCAGCCAAAGCCATCGCTATTCCGATAGTCGCGGAACTGCTCTGAATCACGATCGTCATTAAAGTGCCTATGGCTACGGCACCTAACACCGAGCCTAGAGGCATGTAACCTCCGCTCGTCAACGGTTCACAGTCGAATTGCTGGAAAAAATGGATGATGGACGGAAAACGCGCTATTAGTTTGAGTTCATTACTCATTATTCCAAGCCCGAAAAAAAGCATGCCGAATCCCATAAGGGTCGATGCCCATCCTTTCCAAACCGACTTTTTAGCGACCATCATAACAACCAAACCGATCGTGATGCAGGGAAAGGCCAGCAAACCGAGTTTGAACGAGATTATCTGAGCGGTGACGGTGGTTCCGATGTTAGCGCCAAAGACGACTCCGATTGCCTGTTCCAAGGAGAGCAGGCCGGCGTTGACGAAGCCGACGACCATCACAGTGCACGCGCTCGACGATTGAATCACCCCGGTGACGGCGGTTCCCGCGAGAACCGCGGCGAATCTGTTGCCGGTGAAGAAAGCGAGCACTTTCTTCATCTTGTCGCCTGCGATCAACTGGAGGCCGTCGGTCATGGATTTCATACCGAATATGAATATCGCCAGTCCTCCCAGAACCGTGATTATCAGTCCTCCCAGCCCCCAGAGGTTCATCGCCATTTCCTCAATGACGATTCCACGCGCCTGGATTCCGCGCTCTGGATCGGCGACTTCAATCAGAATTTTATATGTTCCGGTTTTCTCTCCCAAAGTGCAAACGGTCGTCGCCACGCCTTCGGCGTTCGTTATCGTGGATGACGGTTTGAATTTGAGTTTCGCTTTTTTTCCGGGAGTCGAAGCCACTCTGAAAAACACCGGCACGTTGGCCGCAGGTTTTCCGGCTTTGTCGTAAACCGTCACCGAAACCGGCTCCGGCAGTGTGGCGCCCGCGAAAACCTCTTGACCGGCGCCGCCTACGGAGACTCCCGAGATTATTCTTATTGTCTTGGCCGCCTTCGGAAAGCCTTCCGGAATTATTTTGAGATATTGGTCTCCTATTTTCGACCCTGTTTTAATTGTCGCCTTGACATTCCCGCCATGGTCGCTGACCGGATTGTCGCATTCCACAGTCAAGTCGGAGCCCGGCAGAGTCTGGAATGACACTTTCACGTTGGAAACCGGAGCGACGGAGCCCTTTCCACCCAGCATCCCTTTTTTCACGGGGCCGAGCAGTTCGATTATCAAAGGTTTGGCACATTCGGAGTTGGGCGGAGCGCATTGTTCGCCGCCTTTCACTTTGACGGACTTCACTTCACCGGAAGAAGCGTCGTCGCAACCGGACAGGAGAGCGCCCGCGATCACAGCCGCCGCGAACAGGGCGAAAAAACTCCTGGCTGAAGAAAATGAATTTTTGTATTTCATACGACAATCCGCCTCCATTGCGATATGGAGCTCCCGCTCCGTGGAAAACTATAATATCCAAAGCATCCCGCCCACATCATGTGGAACGCGTGAACGGTCAGATCGAAAACCCATTCCGAGTGAATGCCGAAAGAGAACTCGCAATATAGCGTACGCATATGCTGTTCGCCACTTGAAAACTCGAGATTTAAGAACATTTTCTTGGGACGAAGCGATATTTTCATATGCTGAGTCCGCTTGAAAATTGTCTCCCGTTTCGTATTCCGTGTTTTGGCGCAAGCAGTATATCAAAAAAAGCTTTTTCGAATATACTCCAACTGGTTTTTGCGCAGCCTGGTTTGCGGATCAAACTTGATCGTGTATATTCTCCACGCGTGTTCGCGGTTATCGGGCTTTATGCCTTTTCTCAAGCTGATCAACCGCGTGGCGCTCCCGTATCACAGATACGAATTTTTCCGTCTCGAAGGCGTCCAAAGAGCGTTGGCGGAAGAATTGCGTAGTCAATATCTTTTCGAACGGGCTTTTTGTCATTAGGTGGAACCAATGAAAAAAATGTTGAGCGTTGCGGCGACGACCCTGAAACTGCTTTTCCGCGGAGGAGCGGCTTGGGGCCTGTTGATCATCTCGTCCGCCTTCGCCGTTTTCATATTCTTCTCCGCCAGCGCCGGCGATGCTTTGATCGATGAATTGCGCATCCGTGTCGAATACTCGCTTTACGCGTCCAGCACGTTGCTAAATTTGGCTTTGATCTATTTTTCCTGCGTTTCCCTCCGAAAAGAAATAGATGAACGCAGATTCCACACGATTTCCGCGGCGCCGGTGCGCCGCTCCGTGATCTGGTTGGGCAAATTCCTTGGCGTTTTGAGCTTGGGAGCGATATCTTTTCTCACCATATCCTTATCCATAGCAGTATCCAGCGTTTTTCTGATCTATGGATGGACAAGACCGGAACAAGTAGCCGAGTTGAAGTCCGATTTCTACAGGGCGTACCACAAATGCGAACCGGATTTGACGGATCTGGAGAAGCAAGTCGCCGCGACTTACGCGGAAGCGCTTGTCCAAATGGAAAATCGGAAAAAAGCTGAAAAGCGTCATCATGAGGATGAGGGCGATGCAAACGGATCGGATGATGAACACGCCCACCCGAAACACCAGCATCATGGAAACTGGGAGGGGGAGGAGTGGCGCTCCCGCAAAAATCTTCTCGCCGAAATACGCAAGAGCAAACAAATCATCGCTCCGGGAACCACGGCGAAGTGGAATTTCAAATGGGTTCCTGAGTCAAACCGCGGCGAGAACGTCATGTTGAGATTTAAATTCTACACCAATAGTAAAAGAAGACAATCGGAGGGGGTCTGGAGCGTCTTGGACGAAAACGGTCGTAAGATGTGGAGCGGTGGATTCAAAGGATACCCTTTCATCGAACACGAATTGAAAATTCCGTCGAAATTCATGCCTGAAACCAGAGTGTTCACGTTGGCGTATAAGGAGATAAGTCCGACATACGTGATATTTCCCGTATACAACAAGGGTTTGACCATTTTATACGACGACAGTGGTTTGCTCGAAAACTTCTGTGTTCTTTTTATATTCGCCTTGGCCCATATGGCCGTATTGGTGGCGCTGGCTTTGATGTTTTCGGCCATGTTCTCCTATTCAGTGGCCGTATTCTCCACGATATCTTTGTACACTGTGGCCTCGTTTTCAAGCTTTTTCCATCACATCCTCGCCGACCTGTCGTTTCATGACCAGACATTGAGCACGAGATTGTTCGCTTTCATCATTCAGTCGGGCCTATGGCTCGCGGAAGGAGCGAAAGAGCTGCCTGTAAAATATTTGTTCGCTCAAGGCGTCTCAATCCCGATTTCGGAATTGGTGGGGGAAAACGCCGCCGGCTTTATTATTTATTTGGCTTTTGTTGTAGTCGTCGGCACCGCCACTTTGACGCGGAAAGAGATTGACAAGATACTACAGGCGTGAGCGCCTTGTCAAGCCTTGGTCTTGAATCCGTGAAAAAACCTCGGGGGAAAGGTTGTTAATCATTCAAATACAATGTAATATGGAATTTTTCCATTTAACCCGGCTGGTTAAAGGACTTTTTCCCGACTTCAATGCTTTGAAAGCGGGACTTGACAATTGGAGCGCGACAGCGCTCCTCCCTTATTCGACGTCCGCCCAAGGTTTACGCGTCGAGGCGTGCGGATAAATTCGATGTTCGGAACAAATTCCTATACGATCCAATTACTTTCTTTCAATGATTTTCAATTGAAAATCCTTGCATTTCGCCGTCGGAGCCACAGCGGATATGAATGCGGTGTCCCCACTGCGGATGGATTTCTGAATCCAAGTGCCCGCTGGTGTCTCCACCAGCATTCCATGGTTGTCAAACCATAAAAACCGATATGAGAATTGGAATGTCTTTTTCGCGGCGTTTCGCAGTTCCGCCTGGATTTTGAGGAATCCGGACGGCAGTGTCACGCTGTCGATCCGACGCAATTGCAAAGCCGACGCGGTCGTTTTATCGGTGATCACCCGCTTGTTGGCGACGAAGTCGCGTTTCATCGACTTGTCCGTGTTTTCGATTGTGTTCACGCTGTGCCCGCAGGACATAATCGGTAAAACCGCGAGAACCGCGGCAGCCAAACGAAAAAATCCACGCGTCTTTTCTTCCTCTTTCCAAATTCCTTTCATGATTATCTCCTTTTGAATCACCAACTAGGCATTGAAAACGGCACTTGTCCGGCGAGTATCCTGCGCGCCCTTCCCGTCCAAGTGTCGATCACGAACAAACTTGAGTGGCCGTCGATTTTTCTCGAAGCCACCACATGTCTGTTGTCGGGAGCCCACGACGGGCTTTCCCAATCTCCCGCGGCCGATAAGACAACGCGTGGAGTTTTTTCACCTGTGGCATCAAGAACGGCTATAGCGTAATTCCCACCCATTTTGGCGGCGTAGACTATTATTCCGCCCGCGGAGTAGTCCGGGGAAACAGCTTCGACGCCCAAAGTGGCAAGGCGTCTTCGTTTTTTTCCGTTGATGCTCGCAGTGTAGAGACGCGGTGAACCCGAACGGTCTGAAACATAGCATAGCGTCGCGCCCGAAGGAGACCAGCAAGGGGATGATTCCGCGGCCTTGTCTTTGGTGATACGCCGCATCCATCTGGTGTCCATGGATTTCACGTAAAGGTCCACGCTTCCATCTTTGCTGAGGATGACCGCGAAATATTTGCCGTCGGGAGAGACCGCCGCGCCGGAATTCAACCCGTTGAAATGAACGAGCCTGCGGCTTCTGCGGCTGGCGAGATCGTACTCGATGATGTCCGTGTTCGATTTTCCGTACATCGTGTAGACGAGTCTTCTCTGCCCGGGCTCCCAGTCAGGTTCGACCGATAGCGTGTGGTTTCGCGTGATTCTTTTTATGCGACCGCCATCGTAATCGCACGTGAAAATCTCCTTGCGTCCGGGTTTCGTTTCAGCGCAAAAAGCGATTTTCGAAACGCATAGTTTTCTCACTTTGAAAAGCTTTTTCAAAATATGGTCCACAGCCAACTGTGAGGTTGAAACGACCTTGCCTGTCTTGAAACGCATGGCGAACGAGAGAGCGAAAACTCCGCCGCGCCTGAGGATGAATTTGATTTTCCGACCGGAGACGCTGCCGGAAAGGGTGTATTCAGCGGAATACTCCGTATCGACCAGATTGAACCAACCGCAATTCCGCAGGTCTCTATCCACCCTTTTTGTCATCGCGGCGCTGCCGGCAACGCCTTTGTTGTAAAGAGTCGGATTCTTGGCCACGGCCGACTTCAAAATCCTCAATTTGGATTCGGCGGAAAAAACAAACACTGAATGGACCGTCAAAACGAGGGCAACGATGATTTTAAGAGTGAAAGACTGAAACATTGGATTCCATCCTTGATATTGTACCGACCGCATGTGGTCAAAAGTTTTTCGAGAGGAATATATACTATGTGGAAAGCTTCCTTGCAACCTCCGCATACGAAAAAAACGGAAAAATGGCGAGCCGTAAACGCCTGAGCGTATGAGTAGCGGTGTCATCCACGGGAAACGTAGCGTTTTCCCGGTCGCTGTTCGAGTATTCTCCTGAGTTCCAATCCCATTAGAAGTGAAAGAGCCGCGCTCGTTTTGACACCTGTCGCCGCGATGATCTGATCGACGGAGACTTCCCTTTCCAAGGAGACGAATTCAACGATTTTCCTCTCGTCGTCGGAGAGATCAGCGTTATTCAACGACGAGTCGCCAGCGTCTTTCGCCCATGGTTTTTCACTTGATTCCTCGGATGCGGAACACATTCCCGGAAGGAATTCAAATTCGTCAATGATATCATCGAAGTTCTCGGTCAGTTTCGCTCCGTCACGGATAAGACTGTTGGTTCCCCTCGCTTGCGGGTTGTCGGCTTCCCCCGGCACCGCGAAAACTATTCTACCTTGGTCCAAGGCGCATTTAGCGGTTATCAGAGAGCCCGAACGCAGTCCGGCCTCCACCACCACCAAGCCATGGGACATTCCGGATATGATGCGGTTGCGCATCGGAAAAGAGCGTTTGTTGGGCATGTACTCCATCGGAAATTCGGAGACGACTCCACCTCCGGTCTCGATGACGCGCCTGGCGAGAGGAATATGATCCTGCGGATGAACTCTAGCCAATCCTCCGCCCAACACGGCGACAGTCCGTCCGCCGGAGTCAACCGTTGTTTGATGCGCTACGGAATCTATGCCGTACGCCAATCCAGACACCACCGTCCAACCCGCGAAACTCGCGGCGGCGGCGAGATGCTCCGCCATTCGTCTTCCGTAGTTCGTTATGCGCCGCGAGCCCACGATTCCGAGTATGTTCCCGTCCGGGATCGCGCCCTTGACGTAAAGCGTAAGCGGAGCGTCGTATATCTGTTTGAGATTTTCCGGATACTCGGAGTCAGCCTGAGTGATTATCCGCGCTTTCGCGCGTTCGGCGAGAGTCAATTCGCTTTTCAAATCGACATTGCGCTTCCAATTAGAGATTTCATCGGCGAGTTTCGCGCCTACGCCTTGGACACCGGCGAGGCTGGAGGATTTTTCCGCGAGTATCGCGGACGGCGAACCGAAAACGGAGGTGAGTTCGGCGACCTTGACCGGTCCGACGCCTGAAAGCATATTGAGTATGATCAAAGCATCCCTGTCAATCACAACAGTTTCTTATCGCCTCCATGATTTTGGACTTCTCCATCGGACCGTTGGAAAGGGTCACGGCGCCTATGGTGTCCGGCAAAACAAATCGCACACGGCCGTCCACGACTTTTTTGTCATGTCGCATCGCGGAATGGATGTCGCTTGGCGAAACACCCTCAACGCTGCAGGGAAGCGCGAGGTCCCGCAAGAGGGTTTCCTGTCTGAGCTCCGCCGCGTCATCCAATCTGGCGTCGTCGACCGCGAGATTCGCGGCCATGCACATCCCGACGGCCACCGCTTCTCCATGATTGATTTTCCCGAATCCCATAGAGGCCTCTATGGCATGAGCGAACGTGTGCCCGTAATTCAGTATCGCACGCAACCCGCTCTCCTCGCGCTCGTCTTTGAGAACGACATCCACTTTGAGCTCGCAACACCTCGCTATTATAGCGGTGAAACAATCCAAATCCATCGCGTTGAGAGCGTCGACGCTTTCCTCGAGGAACGCGAAAAACCTCTCGTCCATGATCATTCCGTATTTAACCACTTCCGCCAAACCGCATTTGATCTCGCGTTTCGGAAGGGTTTGCAGGAACATGGGATCGATTATGACTATTTTGGGTTGCCAGAAAGCGCCGATCAAATTTTTCCCCGCTGGAAGGTCAACGCCGGTTTTACCTCCGACGCTGGAATCAACCATAGCCAACAAAGAGGTGGGAATTTGAATGTACTCGACCCCCCTCATATATGTGGCGGCGAGAAAACCGGCGAGATCTCCCACGACTCCGCCGCCAAGCGCCACGACAACCGAAGATCGATCCAATTCGAGGGACACGCATTCATTGTACAGGTTTTCCAGCGTCGCGAGTGTTTTCGATGGTTCGCCCGCGGGAAATTCGACAATGGAGACTTGCGGAGTCGCTTGACAAAGAAGTTTTTCAACTTTTTTGCCGTACAATTTGTTCACGTTGGAGTCGGTCACAATCAGAACTTTGCGTTCGGCGACGAATTTCTCAACTTTGGCGGGTAAATCATCGACGAGATTGGCCCTGACGAAGATGTCGTAAGGATGGTCGCTTAATCCCACTTGTATTTTCTTCACGTCGTCCTCCCATATTGAATGTTCACAAACGCGGCTTCCATCTCCCATCCGTCTTTTTTGCGACACGCTTGTCGACACGCTTGTTAACATATCAGAAAATACGGCAAAGTGCAAGGAATGTCAGTTTTTTTTTGAAAAGCCGTGTTTTTCCTTCGAAACGAGGATGAAAAGAGACATATTTATGCTATGTTCCAAACGGTTGCGAGCGTCAACTAACGCCTAAGGGCCCCTAAATGTTGTTTTTCAGGTAGACCCTGTTCGAAAAGGGTCTAGGTAAGGAGCGAGTTTCGGGATAGGCGGCTTGAAGTGATTTTCGAAATTTTAAACATTCAATTTGGTGTGATAATGAAAAAAGTGTTGATAACGGGTATAACCGGACTTGTGGGAAGCGCGTTTGCCGTTCAAGCTCTGCGAAGAGACGAACGACTGAAGCTCGTCGCCGTAGTGAGAGACAAAAAAGATTTGCCGGTTGAAAAGCGAATCGCCAGCACCATCAAAGACCAGTGCGATTTCGACGGAGTTCCGGGACTGGCCGATTCCTTACTGGAACGTATTGACGTTATTGAAGGCGACATGTCCGATTCGGTGCATTTGGCGATGTCTCCGAAATTAAAAGGCGTTCGCTCCATTTTTCATTGCGCCGCCGACGTGAATCTCGGAGCCGACAGAGACGGCAGCACCTACCATGTGAATCTAAATGGCACGAAAGTCCTGTTGGACATAGCGAAAGAATTGAAAGTCAAATCGTTCCACTACGTCAGCACCGCTTATGTCGCAGGCACGATGGTCGGCGAGATAAAGGAGGGCCCCTCGCCCGCCGCCGATTGGCAGAACGCCTATGAACGCAGCAAATTCGACGCTGAGAGACTCGTGAGGAATTCAGAAATTCCATATACGATCTACCGTCCATCCATAATAGTGGGACGAAGAAAAGACGGCAGGATAAGAAAACCTCTCGCCTTCTACTTTATTTTGGAGTTTTTCGGAATAATAAAAGACAGACTTTGCGGAAAACTGCACAAAGAGCCTTCCGACTGGCTGGACATGCCAGTCAGACTTCAAGCTAAAATCAGCGGCAAGGTGTTTTTCGTTCCCATAGATTATGTGGTGGAAGTGATAACCGATCTTTTTTTTATGCCGGCGGAAAACCAAACCTACCATTTGACCGGCAACTCATATGTGACCACTTACGATATTTTGTTGGCGGTCGGAAAAGCTTTGAAAGTCAAGGATGTTCAAATCGTCGATGTGATAGAGGATGATATGACGATGGACGAAAAGCTTCTGCATCGTTTTCTCGGCGAATTTCTTCCCTATTTCGGATCCGAGGCTGTTTTCGACATATCGAATGTGGTGGACAAGTTTGGAGCCTCATCCATAAACTGGACTTTGAAAGACGAAGCCCTGTTTAAAATGATCCATAGCTATTACCAGGAATTCTTTCCAGAATTAACGAGCGCGGATGCCTAGCAATCGGACAAGCGAGTTCCGCGAGGACGCGGATGCTTTGAGTATCTACATGAGGCAGATAGCCGACACGCCGTTGTTGTCGCATAAGGAGGAGATCGCATTCGCTCGTGAATACGACCAGATCTCCGGCGTATTCAGAAAACGACTTTACCGCTTGGCGTTCATCGCTGACGAGCATCTGCGGATAATCTCGGACATCAGCCTCGACGAAGTCGAAAACAACTTCGCTATTCCATTTGGCGATGGAAAAAAATCATCGTCTCCCGCGCCGGAGTCCATTTTTTTTGGTTTGAGTGACTGGAGTAGACGAATACGCTTGAATCTATCAGCCCTGCGCGAAAAAGTTCTTGAAAACAGTCCCGAATCCGAGATTGAGTCGCTTCGAGTTTCGTTGGTGGAGACTTTGACTCGATACTCGCTGCGCGTCGAATTCGTCAATGAATGGTACGAGGTGGCCCAAGGCTATCTCAACGAACTGCTTTCTTTGAAAAACAAAGATGGGAACAACAAGAAGACCGAATTTCTCACAGGCAGACTTCTGATGAGGCCCGAAGCTTTCACGGCGTTGATGGAGGAATTGGGCACCTTGGCCTTCAAGGCCGATGTTGTGAGGAACAAGATACTCAAAGGCAACCTGCGCCTGGTCATCAGCATCGCTAAAAAATACCAGTCGCGCGGCCTTCAACTTCAAGATCTCATACAAGAAGGGAATTTGGGCCTTATGAAAGCGGTCGATAGATTCGACTACCGCAGAAAGCACAAATTCAGCACTTACGCCACATGGTGGATAAAACAGACTATCGCCCGCGCCATAGCGGACCAAGGCAGAGTGATAAGAATTCCAGCCCACATGATAGCGACGCTCAATAAAATGTTTCATGCTGAACAGTTGCTTCTTCAGGACAACGGCCGCGAGCCGGAGGTGGAGGAGCTCGCGGCGAAGCTTGACATGCCGATTCCTCGAGTTCGTTCTTTGAAAAGAATGGCCCAGCAGACCGTGTCGCTGCAAGCCCCGCTTTCCAACAACACCGACGGAGCGGTGGTGGAAAGTCTTCTGGCAAGTCCCGGCAACGAGGATCCGATGAAAAACGTTGCCTATTCAATGTTGAAAGAGAAGATCATTGAAGCGTTTCAAACCCTTACCGAAAGAGAGGGGCAGATATTGAGAATGCGTTACGGACTTCTAGGGGAATCGGTGAAAACATTGGAGGATTTGAGCGAGATTTTCAATGTGAGCTGCGAAAGAGTGCGTCAAATAGAGATGAAAGCCATTGAAAAACTCAGAGACCCGTCGCGCCGTAAATTTCTCGACGGCTATTTCAATTAGCCCCTTAGCGCCTGACTTGAAAAATTCTTACGTATATCGTAGCCGGAAAAGAAATGACGGCCTGAAAGGAGCGTTCTACTGCTTGCGGCTACGCCGCGTTGGGGATTTTCATTTCGGTATTCCATCGCCGGACACAATTCCTTTCTCCTCCAAGAGGCGCGTCACCACTTTGGCGGCTTCCGCGTACGAGATAGCGCGCATATCCAATTTGAGCGCCGGTTTTTCCGGTTTTTCGTAAGGGAACGATATTCCGGCCACGTTTTTGACCGTTCCCAGCTCGGCTTTTTCG
This sequence comes from Kiritimatiellota bacterium, assembly GCA_013151705.1. GTDB lineage: Bacteria > Verrucomicrobiota > Lentisphaeria > Victivallales > JAADHT01 > JAADHT01. The sequence continues at coordinate 11,135 of JAADHT010000142.1, forward strand.
TATAGGCCGGTTTTGTCGCGTTTCCTGCATATTTCGAGTGGCGCGTCGACGTGAATCTCCAAAAAATCGTTTTTACCGACGATTTCGGCCAATTTGGAGCGGGCGGCTGAATCCGGAGAAATGAAGGCGCAAACGCAGATTATGCCATTCTCGTTCAGAAGTCTCGCGATTTCCGCGGCGCGGCGGAGGTTCTCCCAACGGTCCGACAGGTCGAAGTTAAGTTCCCGCGTAAGACCGGACCGGAGTGTCAAACCGGTAAGCGTCACGATTTTCGCTCCCGAGTGGAAAAGGGATTTTTCCAATTCATACGCCACTTCGCTTTTTCCCGAAGCGTGCAGTCCCGTGAGCCATATAGTAGCGGCTTTCTGGTTGTAGGCTTTCTCTCTTTCCCGTCTGGTAACAAGCGAGCGGGCGCCGGTTGGAAAAGAATGGGGACCGGCCAAAGCGCCCTCCGCTGGTTGGACGATATCGGTCGATTCGCGTTCGAGGATCATTCCGGCGCCCGACGTCGCATTTGTCAATGGATCGATAAGAATGAAACTTCCGGTATTGCGGTTTTTGGAGTAGGTGTCGTGAATCAGGGGTTGATTGGTGGTGATCACCACTCTTCCGATTTCATTGAGCGTCAGAGATTCGGATTGCTCGTGACTCAGTGTGTCTATGTTGATTTTGAATCTGACGCTGTCGATGAACGCTTTTGTGGATTTCGTGGTGTGTTTGACAATGTAGCTTTTTCCGGATTCCAACGGTTGCTCGCCCATCCAGACCACCATCGACTCCAAACGCCGCGAGATTCGCGGAATGTTGTTTTTGTGGCATATCATATCTCCCCGGCTTATGTCCAGCTCATCTTCCAAGGTGAAGGTGACGGACATCGGAGCGTGCGCCATTGTCGTTTCGCCTTCAAATTCATGAATCGATTTAACCCGGCTCCTCTTTTTGGAGGGAAGCGCCACTATCTCGTCGCCGGTTCTAAACACTCCGGATGCCATTTTACCGCAATATCCCCTGAATTTATTGTCTGGGCGCAACACGTACTGCACCGGAATCCGCAAATCCACCAAATTGACGTCGCTGGATATATAGAGGTCTTCGAGATACGACATCACCGTGGGGCCGTTGTACCAAGGCATATTTGCCGAGCCGCGTTCGACGACGTTGTCGCCTTTGAGCGCGCTCACGGGAATAAAATGAACGTCTTTCACCGACAATTTGGCCGCGAAATTCGCGAAATTGGATTTGATTTTCTCGAAAATCTTCTGATCGTAACCCACCAAGTCCATTTTATTCACCGCCACCAACAGGTGGGGAATACCCAAAAGAGCCGCGATGAAAGAGTGGCGTTTGGATTGAGTCACCACTCCGTGCTCCGCGTCGATAAGAATAAGCGCGAGATTCGCGGTCGAGGCGCCGGTGGCCATATTGCGTGTGTATTGAATGTGTCCCGGAGTGTCGGCGATAATGAATTTGCGTTTTGGAGTCGAAAAATATCTGTATGCGACATCGATGGTTATGCCCTGTTCCCTTTCGGCCTTGAGGCCATCGGTGATAAACGCGTAGTCAATCTCCTGCTCATCGTCGCGGGAAGTGCCTCGAAGCGATGTCAACTGGTCGTCGTATATCGATTTCGAGTCGTGCAACAGGCGTCCAATAAGCGTCGATTTTCCATCGTCAACGCTACCCGCCGTGCTGAATTTCAGTAAATCCTTCTTAGCGTCTTTCTGTAGAAATTCATCAATGGTCATAACTCTTCATCCTCTGAGCCAATTGCATCCGTCGCACGGTCGTTCAGGCTTTTGCAACTGGGGCCCACTATTCATCCGTATTGTTCGCGACGACGCGCTTAAAGCGCGTTGATGGTATTTTTCATATTTTTATAGCTTTCACGGTATTTTTCAAAGCCTTTTTGAAAAACGAGGTTAGGCTTTTGTCGAGTTTCGATAATGTGGTGGGTTGTTTCGTGCGCATCAATCCGTATTTGAGCAAACCCAAAAGCGTCGAATAGCGTGGGCTTTCAAGGTTTGTCAGAGCACCGTTGAAATCCTCGTGAATGGTTTTTCCGGCTATGCGCGTCGGCAATCCAAAAACATCCCCCGCGAGTTCTTCCGTCATTGGAAAAGAGGCGCCTCCGCCAGTTATCACAACACTGTTTCCGACGGTTTCCAGAGCGCCTGTCGCGGCAAGCCTGTCTTTTATTATCTCAAACATCTCCCGCATTCTCAAGGAGATGACCTTCTCGATGTTGTCGAAACTTATTTTTCTTGGCCCTTGCGAAGTTTTAACCTCGAATATCCGATTTTTTGGAATGTCTTTTCGCATGTCGCCGGCAAATTCCATCAACAAACCTCTACACGCCGGAGAGACGGGCAACTCGAACGCCACCGACAAATCACTAACCAAATGATCCGTTCCAATGGGAATGACTCCGCTCGCGAGAACTCCCGGAGAAAGCAGAAGCAGGTATTCCGTCACACCGGCGCCGTAGTCCAAGAAAACGACCCCCTTCTCGTGCTCCTCGTCGCTAACCGTGGCGGAAGCCGAGGCGATACCGTTGAAAATAGGTTCCGAGCGCTCAAATCCGATTTCATAGAGAGGTGTGCGGAAAGTCTCCAAAACGTTTCTGTCGCAACTGATGTTGTGTGAGTGGACATCCAACTTGAACGCCGTTTGGTTCAAAGGGTTTCCACATTCGCGTTTTCCGTCCAGCACATATCTGTTCACGATGGAGTCCAGCTCCATATCGTCGGGAAGTCTTTCCACCGAGGCGTTGGAGCAGGCTTCCGCGATATCCCTCTCCGTTATTTTACTGTCGATTCCGGCGACGGTCACGCTTCCGATTCCCATGTTCGATTTGACATGCTGTCCGGAAACGCCGAGAAACACGTTTTCCTGACCGACCTGGATTTTCGCCGACGCCTCGGCCAGCTCGAGAGCGTCTTTGAAAAGTCCGCTTATTTTCTCGACATCCTCGATCACGCCTTTGCGAACAATTCCGTCTCCGACCGGCATTTCGCCATACCCCAGCACGGTGATGTCGTCGCTCTTGTCATACGCTCCAATCATCACGCACACCTTGGATGTGCCCAACTCGACAGCGGTGACCATTTCAGATTTCGAGAAACTCAACATTTCAACACTCCATATCTATTTCAAAACTATTTTAAAAGTTTATCTGCCAAGGAGCGCCTTGGGAAGGAGACTTTGTCTCCCAGCCTGGCTTGTCTCGCCGTAGCCTTAGCGTAGACGGAAGGCTGTACTCCAAAATTTTCCCGCGCATATTTCGAGCAATGTCATTTAGACACTGTTCGAATAGGGTCTATTTAGACCCTGTTCGAAAAGGTCTCGCAGCCATGTGGACACTTATTTCGAGTGTGAGGCCGCGTTTTTTCGCCGAGAATTCAATGCCGA